>JAWXTL010000001.1:0-27623 GCA_044433565.1 Rikenellaceae bacterium
GCAGACCAAGATACGTCTTGGCTCTAAGGAGATGGAGCCAGATAGTGGGGTTACGGTTCGTAGCTATGTGGGCGATTTTTTGAAAGAGAAGTTGGATAACTTTCTGCATAAGCACCCCGATACTGCCGAGATTCTTTTGAAAAAGATTCTTGAGGCCGAGAAGGAGCGCAAGGCGATTTCGGGGGTTCAGAAAAAGGCTCGTGAGTTTGCTAAGAAGGTTTCGTTGCACAATCGCAAGTTGCGTGACTGTCGTTTGCATCTGGGGGGCAAAGATCCTCGATGCGAGGAGAGTTCGATTTTTATTACCGAGGGTGATTCGGCTAGTGGTTCGATCACCAAATCTCGTGATGTGAATACTCAGGCGGTTTTTTCGTTGAAGGGTAAGCCCCTGAACACCTATAAGCTGACCAAGAAGGTGGTCTATGAGAATGAGGAGTTTAATCTTCTTCAGGCGGCTCTGAATATCGAGGAGGATATGGAGAATCTTCGTTACAACAAGATTATTATTGCTACGGATGCCGATGTGGATGGTATGCATATTCGGTTGTTGTTGATGACTTTCTTTTTGAAGTTTTTCCCTGATGTGATTCGTGGGGGGCATCTTTATATTTTGCAGACCCCTTTGTTTAGGGTTCGTGATAAGCGTCAGACTTTCTATTGTTATAGTGACTCGGAGCGTGAGAAGGCACTCAAAAAATTGGGAGCTAAGAGTGAGATCACTCGATTCAAGGGTTTGGGTGAGATTTCGCCCGAGGAGTTCAAGGAGTTTATTGGCGAGAATATTCGCTTGGAGAAGGTAAATATGAGTTCGACCGAGACTATCAATGAGCTTCTGGAGTTTTATATGGGCGATAATACTGTGGAGCGCAAAGACTTTATTATTGATAACCTTCGTATCGAGGAGGAGGTCTAAAAACAACAATAACTATTCAAGAGAGATATATAACTGTAAGAGATGAAGAAAGAAGAAGAACAACCATTAGAGCAAACTCATATCGAGACCGCCCCTGAGGTGGTTTCTGAGCCATTGCCTTCTAAATATAGCAAGATATTGGGCAGTACCAAGGGTAAGAGCAAACTTCCGGTGATGTATCGTGATTGGTTTTTGGATTATGCCTCTTATGTGATCCTCGAACGTGCTGTGCCCCATTTGGATGATGGACTAAAACCTGTTCAACGTCGTATTCTCCATGCCCTAAAGCGTATGGACGATGGTCGTTTTAATAAGGTGGCTAATGTTATTGGTTTTACTATGCAGTTTCACCCTCATGGCGATGCCTCGATTGGCGATGCTTTGGTGGGCTTGGGTCAGAAAAACCTTTTGATCGAGACTCAGGGTAACTGGGGGAACTTGCTTACGGGTGACTCGGCGGCGGCTCCTCGTTATATCGAGGCTCGACTATCGAAATTTGCCTTAGATGTGGTTTTTAATAATAAGACTACCGAGTGGATTAGCTCCTATGATGGTCGTAATCAAGAGCCTGTGACATTGCCTGTGAAGTTTCCTTTGTTGCTCTCTCAGGGGGTCGAGGGTATTGCTGTTGGTCTTTCGACTAAGATCCTGCCTCATAACTTTTGTGAGCTGATCGAGGCTTCTGTTAAATATCTTCGGGGTGAAGAGTTCGAGATTTATCCCGACTTCCCGACGGGAGGTATGGCCGACTGTCAGCGTTATAATGATGGACTGCGGGGGGGGGCTGTCAAGGTCAGAGCGAAGATCTCGAAGGGCGATCGTCGTACTTTGATTATCTCGGAGATTCCCTATGGCGAGACTACATCTTCGGTCATAGAGTCGATTATCAAGGCTAACGATAAGAGTAAGATACGTATTAAGAAGGTCGATGATAATACGGCGGCGAATGTCGAGATTGTGGTGCATCTGGCCAATGATGTTTCGGCCGATAAGACTATTGATGCCCTTTATGCTTTTACTAAGTGTGAGGTTTCGATTTCGCCTAACGCTTGTATTATCTACGATCAGAAGCCTCTGTTTATTGGGGTGTCTGAGATTCTTCGTCGCTCGGTCGACAATACCTTGGCACTTCTCAAACGAGAGTTGGAGATCCGTCTCGATGAGCTGCTTTTGGATTGGCACATGAGTTCATTGGAGAAAATTTTTATCGAGAATCGTATCTATAATCTTATCGAGGAGTGTCGATCGAAAGAGGAGGTCTATCAGACTATTGATCGGGCTTTGGATCCTTTCAAATCGCTATTGAGGAGGGAGGTTTCCCACGAAGATGTTGTTAAGTTGACCGAGATCAAGATTATGCGTATTTCACGCTATGATGCTTTCCGTGCCGATGAGCATATCGCCTCGATCGAGGAGCAGATGCAACAGGTCGAGAAAAATCTTGGCGAATTGGTGCGCTATACCATTGACTACTACCGTGAGATACTTCGCAAATATGGCAAGGGGCGTGAACGCCAAACGCAACTTACCTCGTTCGATTCGATTGAGGTTGCCAATGTGGCGGTGGCAAATGCCAAATTGTATGTCAACCGCTCGGAAGGCTTCTTTGGTATTGGTACTCAGATGCGCAAAGATGAGCTGGTTTGCGACTGTTCGGATATTGACGATATTATATTGTTTAGCAAATCGGGTAAATATATCATCAAGAAGGTGGCCGATAAGGATTTCTATGTGAAGAATATCTATCATATCCGAGTTTTCAAACGTTCGGATGAGCGTACTATATATAATGTGATCTATCGTGATGGTAAGAATGGTGCGATTATGATGAAGCGTTGTGCTATTACCTCGATCACTCGTGATCGTGAATATGATATAACCAAAGGGACACCCGATTCGGAGATCCTCTATATGAGTGTCAACCCTAATGGTGAGGCAGAGACTCTGAAGATCTATTTCAAGCCACGTCCACGCCTCAAAAAGGTGATCGAGGAGCTTGACTTCTCGAAACTTTCGATCAAGGGTCGCTCCTCGCAGGGAAACCTCTTGACTCGTTATGCTCTGCATAAGATAACCCTCAAACAGAAGGGGGTCTCGACCCTTGGTGGGCAAGATGTCTGGTTCGATCGTGATATTCGTCGACTTAATGCCGAAGGGCGTGGAGAGTTTATTGGTAACTTCGAGAGCAACGATAAGATTGTGGTATTTACCGCCTCGTGCAGTTATTATACCAATGGCTATGAGCTTTCGCAGCACTTCCCCGAAGATGTTACTCGTGTCGAGAAATGGGACTCTCAGCGTATATATACTGTGGTTTATGTTGATTCTGAGCTATCGTTGCACTATATCAAGCGTTTCCAAGCCAAACTTGCCGACAACAAGCCTCAGCAGTATCTCGAACCATCTAATCCCGAGGTTTTGGTCTTGACCGATGATTATCCTTTGTTGGAGTTGATCTATGGTGGAAGATATAGCAGTCGTGGTGCAGAGCAGATAGATGTTTCGACATTTATTGGTGTGAAATCGCACAGTGCCAAAGGTAAACGCCTCTCGACACTGACTCTCTCGCAGATCAATCCTCTGGAACCATTGGTCAAAGATAAGGTGGCAGAGCCAATTGCCCCTAGCCCCGAAGAGCAAAACGAGGAAGAACCTCAAGAAGAACCCCAATCAGAACAGCTAGGGCTATTCTAAATCACCTGAAGATTACGATGAGACTATATTTGATAGGATATATGGGTGCCGGAAAAAGCACCGTAGCCAAGGTGCTCTCCCGAGAATTGGGGATAAAAAACCTAGATCTCGATCAACAAATCGAGCAGATCGAAGGACGCACCATTCCCGAGATCTTTGCCCAAGATGGTGAGCAGCGTTTTCGAGAGATCGAACGTGACACACTGCGCCAAGTGAGCCAAGAGAACCCCGATGCAATCATCTCACTGGGTGGTGGAACGCCCTGCTTCTATGATTCAATGGACTATGTGATCGAAAATGGTGTGGCAATCTACCTGAAACTAGAGCCCAAAATGCTAGTCAACCGATTGCTCAATGCCAAAGGAAAAAGACCCCTCATAGAAGGTAAAACTCCCGACGAATTGCGTGTTTTTATCGAAGAACAACTCTCAGGGCGAGAAATCTATTATAATCGTGCTCAGATTGTGGTAGATAACTCGTCGAGAAATATACAACCTTTACTGTTAGCACTTGATTATTTTAAAAAAAAATAATTACCTTTGCCAGATAGCTTTATAGAGAATTTACAAATAAAAATGAGGATCATGACAAAAAAAACATTATTGCTACTTGTAATGGCAATTTTTTCAATCGGAACATCAAAAGCACAAGAATCTAGCGAGATCGTTTTCACTGATATGTGGATCGAGAACTACACTGACAATTATAATGTGAGTGTCTATTTCCCTTACTTTGAAGCGGGGGAATCGGCTGAGCTTCTCAGAGAGAAGACTTTCGAGATTTTTAATGAATATAACCTTAATAAAGATACTTTGGTGGTCGATAGCCGTGAGACTCTTTATGCTATGATCGAGGCTAATGGCCGCAAACTTGCCCAGGTGGGTCTGACCAAGAGTATCGACGAGATCGACTATGTTCATGTCTCGACTTGGTCTTTCTTTAAGAACGCATATATTTGTTCGCTTTTTATTGACCAATATGCCGAGATTGGTATCGCCCTTCCTATTGTTCGTAGCCATGCTGTGAATATTAATCGCAAGACTGGTGAGATTTTTAATCCTAAGGATTTGATTATTGATACTTTGGCATTTATGGATATTGCTGCCGAGATTTATTGCAAGGATCATCGTCTGCCTAAAAATGCTTTGCGTGGTCAGACTGGTTTGAATTATGACATCAAACACCTTCCTGTGGCTAAGGTGATGGCTTTTACCAATGAGGGTTTGGAGTTGTATTATAACCGTGGTGAGATTGCTCCTATTAGTAAGCCTTCGATCTCTATTTTGGTTCCTTATGGCAAGATGAAACAGCTTTTGCCAGAGGATTTCTTCGATGTAAAATATGTGAACTCTAGTGGTAAGCATGAGACCGAGAAGATTGTTAAGAGTATTGCCAAGAAGAATGATAAGTATGCTCGTAAACAGAACAATAAGCTTCGTTTCCGTCAATTCTAGTTTTGCTCTACCATAGGTTTTGCAAATTTCACTAATAGATGAGATTAAAAAAAGTGTTTATACTAAAGATTCTGGGACTCCTTTGTGTTGCTTTGGGCACCTTGGGAGTCTTTTTGCCTATATTGCCTACTACTCCTTTTTTGCTTTTGGCGGTTTTTTTCTTCTCGAAATCATCGCCTGGGCTATCTGTTCGCCTTCGTGAGAGTCGGTTGTTGGGTTCTTATATTAGTGCTTATTATTCGGATGGGGCTGGTTTGAGTGTTGTGCAGAAGGTGCGTATTATAATTATTCTTTGGGGTACAATTCTTGTATCGGTTGTTTGGTTTACTGATTTGTTGTGGGTTCGTATTTTGCTTTTGGTTGTGGCTGTTGGGGTTTCGATTCATATTTGTTTATTGGGTAGGGGTCGTCGTGGGGGCAAAAATAGTGATTAAAAGAGGGGTAGGAGGCTCTATTATAGATTTATTATTTGTATCTTTGCCTTTCACATGGGTGTCGGATCTGTTGTGTGGCGAGGGTGTGGCTGTTGAAATTTTAGATAGATGAAAAATATTTTACATAAGATACTACTTGTTGCCCTTTTTTGGGGAGTTGTTGGATGTGAGAGCCTTGATTATAAGGGTTCTCCACAGTATATTCTTTATATTCAGGATTCACCTGCCGATTATGAATCTTTGACTCTTTCGGTTGCTTCGACCGAGATCTATAATGGTAGTGAGTGGATTGATCTGGAGTGTCCTAATAGCTCTTCTTTTGATTTGTTGTCTTTGACTGGTGGGGTTATGTTGAAGGTTGGTGAGGCTTTTTTGGCGGCGGGGAACTATTCGCAGTTGCGTTTGACTTTTGATGAGACGATTCGCCTTGGTTATGATGGTACTACTTATACCCCTTCGGCTTCGTCTTTGGAGATTCTTCTTCCTTTGGATGTTACACTTTCGGAGGATGTTCAGTGGGTTGATATTATTGATATTCAGGCGGCGCAATCCATCACTAGCCAACAGATGGATGATACTACCTATGTTTTTGAATTTTCTCCTGTTGCCCAGCTTGTTGATCTGAGTGTTATGGGGGTTTTGAATTTCTCGATTGTTAATACCTCTAGCAGTGCTATTGGCGATTTGGCTTATATCTCGGCAGTGAATAGTAGCACTCAGGAGTTGTATTCGACCTACCTCAATGAGGAGACTTTGTTGGGGGTTCTGAAACTACCTGAGGGTGAATATACCATAACGGTTGAGACCCCTAGCGATTGCCTTTATGCAGGAACTACTTTTGAGAATGTGCAGATACTCGCTGGTGAAGCTACCGATCTGGGCGTTATTCAGCTTGAAGAGATTGAAGAGGAGGAGGAAGAAGAATAGTAGCGGATGCTACAACAAAAGAAAAAAAGATATTAAACAGAGACCATTACCATTGAGAACCCTATCGTCGACCATACTGCGGCAACTGCTATTAGCGACCATTATCGTGATTATGGGTGCGTGTAGTGCTACCCGTTATGTTCCTCTGGGGGATTATCTGCTCCGATCAAACCATCTTGAGATTGTTGATACCCTTTCGGTCAATGATAAACAAAGTCAAGAATTGCTCGATGCTGATATTATCGAAAGCTATATCCAGCAACGTCCCAATCGCCGCCTCTTGGGGATTGGTGCATCGCTGGGCTTCTATAATATGGTCGATACTACCAAACATAGCATTTGGCACCGATTCTGGAGTTCGACTATGGGTACTGCTCCCGTGATCTATGATTCGGTGCAGACCTCTGAGTCGGTCGAACAGATCTCACTTTACCTCTCCTCTAATGGCTTCTTTAATGCACAGGTTAGCGATACGGTCGAGGTCTCCGAAAAACGAAAAGCCAAGGTTACCTATTTTGTAAACCCAGGTGCACCCTATACGGTAAATAAGGTAGAGTATAATATTGCCGATAAATTCCTCGAACGTATTGTGCTCCAAGATAGCCTTTCGTGTCTGATTCGCACGGGCGATAACTTTGCCACCGCCACCCTCGAACAAGAGAGAAACCGTATTGCCGCAGGATTGCAAAACGAAGGCTTCTGGGGTTTTGGGGTTAGCTATATCTCGTTTGAAGCCGATTCGACCATTGGCGATAACAAAGTGGATGTGTCGATCAAGATCCGCCAGTTTGTCGAGCGAATAGATGCCCAAGGTAAACCTGTGCTAATCAACCACCCGATCTATCGTATTTCGACCATTACGCTCAACTCGCTCTATGACCCAACGCTCGATATGGAGGCAAAGATGGAGGATTATGATACGTTGCGCCAAAATGGAATAGATATACTCTATGAGGGGCAGCCCTATATACGTCCAAAGGTGCTGGTCAATTCGTTGCGCCTTTCGCCCTATGAGCTTTTTGATCAGAGTTCGGTGACTCGTACACGTGATAATCTTCGTAATTTGGGTTATAGTGCCAATGTTCTCTTTACCTCGAAAGAGAATGCCTCGGATGGTGGTGATGTGGTGGTTACGCTCTCGGATGATGTTGCCGACGAGGCCACCAATCAAATTATCTCGACCACCGAACGGCTGTTGGATTGCAGGGTGTTGTGTACTCCCAATGTTCGCCAGAACTTCAATACCGAACTAGAGCTTTCGACCACAGCCAACTATTTCTCGGGGGCATTGACTTTTGGTTATCAGAATCTGAATCTCTTTAATGGTGGCGAGGTCTTTAGTGTCGATGTTCGTGGTGCTTATGAGTTGATGAAGAACCAAACGACCAATAATGCCTTTGAGCTTAGTGGTTCGGTATCGTTGGAGGCTCCTCGATTTTGGCTTCCGATCAATAATGATAAGGAGTCTTTGTTTCGGGGTGCATCTTCAAAGATCACATTTAGTTATAGCACTCAGGAGCGTCCTTATTATCATCGAGATTTGGTGAGTGCTGTTTTTGGCTATTCGTGGACTCTGCCCAAAGGGGGACGTATCAGTATCAATCCTGTGGATATAAATTTGGTGAAGGTGCCTTGGGTGAGCGAGGAGTATTTGGAGTCTATCGAGAATCCATATTTGGCTAATAGCTATGAGTCTCAGATTATTGCTGGTCTTAGTACTTCGTACTACTATACCACCAATTCGGATATTAATTATGATAGCTTTACCTTTGGTGTTACCGCCGATATAAATGGTAACCTTCTCAGGGGGCTTACTTCGTTGTGGTCTTCGCCTGTCGAGAGCGATCAGGAGAGTTATTATCAGCTCTTTGGATTGCGTTTTTCGCAGTATGTGCGTAGTTCTTTGATTGCTAGTGGGCGATCGAATGTCAGCGATCAGACACAGATTGCTTGGCGGATGTTGTTTGCCGGAGGTTATGCCTATGGTAACTCCACGATTTTGCCTTTCGAGCGGTTGTTGTATGCCGGAGGTGCTAACTCTATGCGTGGATGGCAGCTCAGAACTCTTGGGCCCGGTTCGGTCTTTATTGATGATCTGGGTGACTATCCTAGTCAGTTGGGTGATTTGCACCTTGAGGCTAATATTGAGGTGCGACAGAAATTGATCTATGGACTTAGTGGTGCTGTTTTCTTCGATGCTGGAAATATCTGGATGAACTCCTCTAGCGAGACCCGTAGTTCTGCGAGATTTAATTTCAACCGTTTCTACAAAGAGATTGCTTTTAATACGGGGCTTGGTGTTCGCTATGATATTGCGGGGATGATGGTGCTGAGGTTGGACTGGGGTTTGAAACTTCATAATCCTAATAACGTCCAAGGAGAGAGGTGGTTACACGATCTGGGGTTTGCCGATACTTCGTTTCATTTTGCTATTGGATTGCCTTTCTAGTGGTTTTTGCGATTTAATTAGTATATTTGTAGTTGACAAGTACCGTAGTTTATTATTTCCTTGTGTTATGTGCAAAATCGAAATTGCCCGTAGTGGCTACACGACACCTAGTGTTGTATATTTTGAGTCGACTCTCGATCGGCTTTATACGCTGAGCGACCCAAGTGGCTCGGTTGTGATTACTAACCCTTCGTTGGCGAGTCTCTATGCTGAGGCACTTTCGGGGTTTCGGGTTATTTGTGTTCCCGAGGGCGAGGCTCATAAATGTTTGAGTAGTGTCGAGCAGATTCATCGTGAGCTTTTGGCTATGGGTTGTGATCGTTCTTTGCAGTTGGTTGGTTTTGGTGGTGGCATTATCACCGATATTACGGGCTTTGTTGCTTCGACCTATATGCGTGGGGTTCGTTTTGGCTTTGTTGCTACTTCGCTTTTGGCTCAGGTCGATGCTAGTGTTGGGGGTAAGAATGGGGTGAATCTTGATGGTTATAAGAATATGATTGGCTGTTTCAACCAGCCTGATTGGGTTATTTGTTCTACTTCGGTGTTGGAGACACTTCCCCCTCGGGAGTTGATTGCAGGTTATGCCGAGGTTATCAAATCGGGTATTATCCGTTCGGAGTCTCTTTTTGAGATGTTTGAGCGTGGCGAGATTGACCTTTCTCGTTCGGTTCGTGAGAGTGTTGAGATCAAGGCTCGGGTGGTCGAGAATGATGAGAAGGAGTCGGGTGAGCGTAAATTGTTGAACCTAGGGCATACCTTTGCCCATGCCATTGAGAAGTGTTCTAAGGGGCGTTATCTGCATGGCGAGGCGGTTGGCGTGGGGATGGTTATGGCATCGCAGATGGCTCTGAAACTCTCTTTGACAGATGAGCTAACCCTCCAGAGGATCAAACGTGCGGTGGAGAATTGTGGGCTTCCTACCTCGGTGGATGAGCTATCGAAAGATGATCTAATCAAGGCAATGACCAGCGATAAGAAACGGTCGGCCGATAGTCTCGATTTTGTACTGCCAACCACTATTGGCAATGCCGTGATTCGTAAAATAGAAATTAAAGATATAGCAAATATACTATGAAAAAACTCTTTGCAAAGGTGATATTTTTTGTTGTGCTCTCGCTCTTGTGGGGCAATTCTCTCTGCGTAGCTCAACAAAATATCCTTCTGAATAACTACTTCTCACAGCTGGAACTCTCGGGTAATCTTCGTGTGAATTTGATCCCCTCTCAGAGCGATTCGACACGTATCGAGGCTCGGGTCTATGGCACTAGTGCGCAACGTTTGCAGTGGAAAGAGAAGGGTAGTACGCTGAAGGTTGAGTTGCCTTCTAATGTTGTTGAGCGGGATTGTTATGCCGATCTTGACATCTATTATACGGAGCTTACTCGCCTAAAGTGCGATGGGGTGAGTGTCGAGGCTCGGGATACTATCTTTACGGAGAGCCTTTTGGTCGATGCCCAAAGTTCTATAAATAAGATTTCGCTCAATGTGGTGGCTACCGAGTTGAAGATACGTGCTACGGGCAATTCGGTTATTAGTGTGGCAGGTCGTGCCGATTGGCTGATAGTCAATAGTTGGCTGGGTGCTCGTGTAGATTGTTTGCGAGGCACTTTTGGCGATTGTGTGGTCAAGGCGCAGCAGAGTTCTGAGGTGGTGGTTTCGGTGCGTGATCGTTTGGATGCTCATGCTTCGGGCAAGGCTTCGATATTCTATCATGGAGATCCTAATGTGCTTACCAAAGAGAGTATTGGTGGGGCTGTTGTTCCTGTTATTTTACCCGAATAAGAAAAAAGAAAGGAGATCCAAAGCGTTATGTTTGTTCGTAGTTTTTGTTCGACCGTTAGCGGTATTGATGCACAGTTGATTACCGTGGAGGTGAATATCTGTGCTGGACTTCAGTTTGTTATGGTTGGTTTGGCCGACAATGCTGTTCGGGAGTCTCAGCAGCGTATTATTTCGGCTTTTAGCAATAATAAGCTCAAGATGCCGGGGTCTCGCATTACGATCAATCTAGCTCCTGCCGATATGCGCAAGGAGGGTTCGCACTATGATCTTCCGATTGCTGTGGGTATTTTGGCTGCTTCGGGTCAGATTCCTTCGGATCTACTATCACAGTTTATGATTATTGGTGAGCTCTCTTTGGATGGTTCGATTCTTCCGGTGAAGGGTGCTTTGCCTATTGCTATTTCGGCTTTGAGTTCGGGTTTCCGGGGTATTATTGTTCCCAAGGAGAATGCACATGAGGCGGCGGTGGTGACCAAGCTTGAGGTCTATGGTGTCGAGAATATTATGCAGGTGATTGATTTGCTTCGGGGTGGCGGCGATCTTCAGCGCACTGTGGTCGATACTCGTGCAGATTATTTCTCACGTATTAATAGTTTTGATGTTGACTTTTCGGATGTTCGTGGTCAGGCGGGTGTCAAACGTGCACTAGAGATTGCGGCTGCTGGGGGTCATAATGTTATTATGGTTGGGCCTCCGGGTTCGGGCAAGAGTATGTTGGCCTCTCGTATGTCTACGATTACTCCCCCGATGACTCTCGGTGAGGCACTTGAGGTGACCAAGATCCATAGTGTGGCAGGTCGTAGTGAGTCTTCGGGTGGTTTGGTCAATGCACGTCCTTTCCGTGCTCCTCATCATATTATTTCGGATGTGGCTTTGGTTGGTGGGGGTAATACTCCGCAACCGGGTGAGATCTCTTTGGCTCATAATGGTATTTTGTTTTTGGATGAGATGCCCGAATTTTCTCGCCATGTTTTGGAGGTTTTGCGTCAACCACTCGAAGAGCGTCGTATTACGATCTCTCGTGCTCGTTATAATGTTTGTTATCCTGCCAATTTTATGTTGATTGGGGCTATGAATCCTTGCCCTTGTGGCTATTTGACCCATCCCGACAAGGAGTGTACTTGTTCTCCTTCTTCGATACATCGTTATATTCATAAGATTTCGGGCCCGCTGATGGATCGTATTGATATGCATATTGAGATTACTCCGGTGAATGTTGATTCGTTGACCTCGTCGGTCAAGGGCGAGAGTAGTGCCGTTATCCGAGAGCGTGTTATATCGGCTCGTGAGATCCAGAATCGTCGTTTGGCTGACTATCCTGATATTCACTCTAATGCTATGTTGACTCCTTCGTTGATGGCTCAATTTTGTGTTTTGGATAGTTCTTGTGTTTTGATGATTAAGGAGGCTATGACACGTTTGAATCTTTCGGCTCGGGCTTATGATCGTATTATTAAGGTCTCTCGTACGATTGCCGATTTGGAGCAGAGTGAGCAGATCACGGTGTCTCATATTGCCGAGGCTATTACTTTCCGTGCTCTCGATCGTGAATCTTGGGGTCAGACTTTTGCTTAGTTTCTGAGGTGTTATGTGGTGGTTGGGGGTGAAGGATCTTTGGGGTAGGTTTCTGGGGGTTAATCCTTTTTTGTTTGTCACTTTTCCTTTTGTTTTGGGGATTTTGATCTCTTGTGAGGTTGATTCTTTGGGTGTTTGGTTTTGGGCTTTGGGGTTGATTTTCTTTGGGGTTACTTTTTTGTTTCGCTTGGTGATCTATTTGTTGGTTTTTGGCTTTTTTGCTTTGGGTTATTTCTTGGGTTTGACTTCTCAGCCCACTCGGGAGTGCCCTTTGGAGTATCGTACCAATTATATTGCTACTATCGAGACGACCCCTCTGCAAAAGGGGCGTTATAATCAGGCTCAGGCTCGGATTCTTGCCTATCGGGATACTGTCACTGGGGAGTGGTGTCGACCCCGTGAAGCTTGTTGTTTGATTAATGTCGATACTACGCTGGGTGTTCAGATTTCGGATGTTGTTCTTTATCGTTCGACGATCTATCCTTTCGAGGAACCCTATTCTTCCTATTATCTGAACCAGCATATCGAGGGTCGCTCTTATATCTATGCTTTGGAGCGGCTTGATCGCTCGGAGACTTTCATGCACAAGATTGAGCGCCGCCGCAGGGAACTCTCCGCTAGGTTAGAGGAGATCTCTGCATCTGATAGCAATGCGGTGGCTATGATCCAGACCCTTACTCTGGGAGTTCGAGATAATCTCTCGGGACAAACTCGCTCGGATTATCGCACTTCGGGAGCCGCTCATCTGTTGGCTATTTCGGGATTGCACGTGGGGATTATTTTCGCTTTGTTGAATCTTATTTTCTATTGGACTCGTTATTGGGAGCGACTCAGATGGCTTCGCAGCGTGGTTGTTGTTTTGGCTCTTTGGGGTTATGCTTTGCTGTGTGGCGGTAGTGCCTCTGTACTTCGGGCGGTCACTATGTTTACTATTGTTGAGTTTGGTTTGCTGTTTAGTTCACGACGTTCGCTATTCAATACGCTGTTGATCGCTGCATTTTTGATGTTGCTCTACAATCCACGCTACCTCTTCGATGTTGGTTTTCGACTCTCCTATTTGGCGATGGTGGGTATTGCGCTGATATATATTCCTCTCAGGTCGAGGTTAGCCATAAAGAATCGGATATTAAAACGAGTAGTAGATGTGATATTGATTAGCCTCTCGGCACAGCTGCTCACCGCTCCGCTGGTGCTTTATACCTTTGGCGAGATTTCGATCGTCTCGCCCTTGACCAATATCCTTGTGTGGTTGACCGTTCCGCTAATAATCCTAGGAGGAATGCTCTATTTGCTTTGTGGGTCAACAATCATAGCCACAGCAACCCTTGGTGTCACCCAGCTGCAAAACTCAATAACCCACACCATAGGAACACTAGAGGGTGTAACATATCGTCAAGGGGAACTCTGTGTAATGGAACTTGCGATCTACTACCTCATAATCCTGCTGATTATCATAGGGGTGAACCTCAAAACCCAGAAGCCCCAAGATACTTTTTCGTTGACCCGCAAATGAATCTCACGTAGGCGAAAATAACTTTTAAAATCTCAGATAAAAACACTACTTTTGTGGGGAATTTATCGCCCTCCAGCAAAAGGGCTAACCACACAAAGAATATTATAAAACTAGACTATAAAACAACCAAGATGGAATTCCTAGAGAAAATCAAACAACAGGCGCAAAGCGACCTAAAAAGAATTGTCCTACCAGAGGCAACCGAAGAACGTACCCTACGTGCAGCAAATGAAGTAATCGAACAATCAATTGCCAAAGTGGTACTTATTGGTGACCCTGCGATAATCAAAGCTAATGCCGAAGAGTGGAAACTTCCGTATATCGACCAAGCAGAGATCGTAGATCCACTTAACAACCCGAAAAAAGCAGAATATGTTGACCTTATGCTTCAGATCCGTGCCAAAAAAGGGTTGACCCAAGAGAAAGCCGAGGCACTAATTGTTGATCCTTTGGTTTTGGCGGTTATGATGATTAAAGCGGGTGATGCCGATGGTGAGGTGGCAGGTGCTAATAATGCTACGGGTGATGTGCTTCGCCCGGCGTTCCAATACGTTAAGACCAAACCTGGTGTTTCGGTTGTTTCGGGTGCATTTATTATGATCCTCAAAGATAAATCGTTTGGCGATAATGGCATGATGGTTTTTGCTGACTGTGCTGTGCATCCAAACCCAACAGCCGAGGAGTTGGCTCAGATTGCTGTTTCGACGGGTCGTACAACTCAGGCTATCACAGGTATGGAGCCTCGTATCGCTATGCTTAGCTTCTCGACCAAAGGTTCTGCCAAACACGATATGGTAGATAAAGTAGCTCAGGCGACTGCCCTAGCACAAGAGATGGCTCCAGATCTAGCAATTGATGGTGAGCTTCAGGCAGATACAGCTTTGGTTCCAGGAATCGGTGCAAAGAAAGCCCCAGGTTCAAAAATCGCAGGTAAAGCAAACGTGCTAGTATTCCCAACCCTAGAGGTGGGTAATATTGGCTACAAACTTGTTCAACGTATGGCAGGTGCCGAAGCGATTGGTCCAGTACTTCAGGGTATGGCTGCACCAATCAATGACCTATCTCGTGGCTGCTCAACTAGCGACATCGTGAGCCTTGTGGCAATCACAGCGTGTCAAGCACAAGATGAGGCTAAAAACTAATTCTAAAAATTTTAATAAAGATAAAAAAACAAAACAGACGATGAAAATTCTAGTGCTCAATTGTGGTAGCTCCTCAATCAAGTATCAACTTATCCAAAAAACTAGCAAAGAGGATTCTACTCTTTTGGCAAAAGGTATGATCGACCGTATCGGTCTAACCGATGGTCTTCTAGTACACAAACCAGAAGGCAAACCAAAATACCAATTCGCACAAAGCATTCCAGATCATACAGTGGGTATTCACCTTATCCTAGATGCTTTGACCGATCCTAATCATGGTGTGATCTCTAGCCTAGAAGAGGTAACTGCTGCTGGTCACCGTGTGGCTCATGGTGGTGAGTATTTCCAAGATTCGGCTATCGTAACTCCAACTGTTAAACAACAGATCGAGAGTTGCTTTGAACTTGCTCCACTTCACAACCCACCAGCTTTGAAAGGTATCCTTTCGATTGAGCGTCTACTTCCTTCGATCCAGCAAGTGGCTGTTTTCGATACTTCGTTCCACCAAAGTATGGCTCCCCAGGCTTATCTTTATGCTTTGCCTTACAAATACTATGAGGAGATGAATGTTCGTCGTTATGGTTTCCATGGTACTTCTCATAAATTTGTTGCTCAGAAGGCTTGTGAGATGACAGGTTTGGATTTCGAGACTGCCAAGATCATCACTTGCCATATTGGTAATGGTGGTTCGGTTACGGCTATCAAAAATGGTAAATCGGTTGATACCTCTATGGGTTTCACTCCTGTTGATGGTTTGATGATGGGTACTCGTTGTGGTTTGGTCGATCCAGGTGCTCTGCTTTATATTATGGAGCGTGATAGTATCTCTCCTTCGAAGATGGCCGATATTATCAACAAGGAGTCTGGTTTTGCTGGTGTTAGTGGTGTTTCGAGCGATATGCGTGATGTTTTGGCGGCTTCCGAGGCTGGTAACAAACAAGCGACCTATGCACTTGATATGTTTGATATGCGTGTTAAGAAGTTCGTTGGTGCTTATTTCGCAGAGCTTGAGGGTGCTGATTTGATCGTCTTTACTGGTGGTGTTGGCGAGAACGAGAAGATTACTCGTCGTCGTGTTTGCGAGGGTCTTGAATCTATGGGTATTATCTTCGATCACGAGGTGAATAATGCTTCTCGTGGTGTGGATGTTATTATCTCTAAACCAGAATCGAATGTGAAAGTTGTGGTTGCTACTACCGATGAGGAGTTGGTAATCGCTAATGACACTTACCGTTTGTTGAGAAAATAGTTTCTCTTGTTGTTGGTCTCCGACCATTCATTATAATAAAGTTGCATATTGAAGTTCAGTATGCAGCTTTTTTTTATACCTTTGTCTCTGTGAACCTTTAAAATTAGAACCTTTTAAAAAACTATATACTTATGAAATCACTTTCGCAGATCATTGATCTTGTAAAAACAAAAGAGAAAAAAGTTATTGCAGTGGCTTATGCTCAGGATGCCCATACGCTTGAGGCTGTTAGTGCTGCTGTCGATTTGGGTATTGTCAATGCAATACTAATTGGCGATCGTCACGAGATTCAGCAGACGGCAGATCGTTGTGGTATTGACCTTACGCATTTTACTATTCAGGAGGAGAAGACTGATGTGGCTTGTGTTGATTTGGCGGTCTCTTTGGTCAAGAGCGGAAAGGCTGATATTTTGATGAAGGGTTTGGTTTCGACCGATAAATATATGCGTGGCATTTTGAATAAGGAGCGTGGATTGGTTCCGCCTCGTGCTACGCTGAGTCATGTTGTTGTTTTGGAGATTCCGGCTTATCATAAATTGTTGATTATTTCGGATGTTGCTATTTTGCCTCAGCCTGATCTAAAGCAGAAGATTCAGTTGGTGGGTTATGTTTCGCAGGTTGCCCGATCGTTGGGTATTGAGACACCGAAGGTTGCTTTGGTTACCCCGACTGAGCAGGTGTTGCCTAGTGTTGAGAGCAGTATAGATGCGGCTATTATTTCGCAGATGTGGCGACGTGGTCAGATTTCGGGGGCTATTGTCGATGGTCCTTTGGCTTTGGATGTTGCTATTGACAAGGAGACAGTGGATATTAAGAAGTTGGAGAGTCCTGTGGATGGGGATGCTGATTGTTTGGTTTTCCCTAGTTTAGAGGCTGCAAATGTTTTCTTTAAGAGTGCCACTAAGTTGATGGGTGCTGAGTTGGCAGCTATGGTAGTTGGTGCTTCTGCTCCTTGTGTTTTGACTTCTCGTGGTGATAGTCAGCAGAGCAAGTTGTATTCTATTGCTTTGGCTGCTTTGTCTGCTCGTTAGGGTTGCTGCAATTGGGAGGGACTTTTACTTTAGAAGATATGGAATGTTCTCGGACGGCTGTCGGTGTGACACGTAAGCCTTTAGGATTACGGGGCTCCCGACGGGGGGAGCCGTCCGCCCCGTAGATTTTTCTTGCGAAAAATCCGCTGTCGCAATTCGGAATCTAGTACTTTAGAAGATATGGATTGTTCTGGGACGGCTGTCGGTGTGGCTCGTAAAGCCATCGGGTTTACGGGGCTCCCGACGGGGGGAGCCGTCCGCCCCGTAGAGATTTTACCTTGCGGCAAAATCTCCGCTACCGCATTCGGAATATTATTACCCCCGAAGATATGGATTGTTCTGGGACGCTCGGGTATTTTCTGGGACTCTTGCTGGGTCATGTGCTATGAAATAGTGCAGGACTGACACATATAATCAGTGTGGGGAGTGTCCGCCCGTAGAGATTGGAAATTCTTCTTCAATAGAACTCCCCTAAAGTTTTGTTACTGTTACTATTACTGTGTCTCAACCTGTACACTGTCCAAACGAATAGCAATAAAAACCAAAATAGTAAATGCCAATAACGAAGAACCACCATAACTGAAAAATGGCAAAGGAATACCAACTACCGGAAACAGCCCAATAGTCATAGCAATATTGATAAAGAAGTGTAAAAACAAAATCCCAGCAACACTATAACAATATACCCGAGCAAATGGCTCAACCTGTCGCTCTCCCATCCGCATAATACGATAAATCAACAATCCAAACAGAGTAACAACAACCAAAGTACCCAAAAATCCATGCTCCTCACCCACCGTACAAAAAATGAAATCGGTGCTCTGCTCAGGAACAAAACTAAACTTAGTCTGTGTCCCCTGCAAAAATCCCTTACCCCAAAAACCACCCGAGCCAATAGCAATCTTGCTCTGGATAACATTATAACTCCAACGCTTGGGGTCGCTCTCAATACCCAACATATCCAAAATACGCTTCTGCTGGTGATATTGAAGAATATTCTCAAAAGCATAATCTACAAATTTTGTGAATATCACCGCACCAATAAACAGCGCAAGATAGAGCCATATCGAATGGTCGTTGGTCTGAATACTCCAACGAAGCAGCAGCGGAACGGTCATTATGATCGAAAAGATCAATATCTCGTAGTTCGAGAACTCCCAATTCCAATAGAAATTCATAGCCGAGCTAACCATCGAGATGATACCTATTGCACCTACCATACGTGCCACCATCGTTATGTTGCCTGTGCGTATTAGGTATAGACCAAAGATACCTATAAAAAGAATAATCGTCAGTGCCAATGGCTCTAGGAAAAATGAGATCAAGAACAATACGATCAACACCCCCACTATGATATATAGCTCCTTGCCCAAACCCTCTCGATAGAGCATAATAAAGAAGGCGCAAAAAACCAGTGCCGATCCGGTGTCGTTTTGAGCCAGAATTAGTAGTATCGGAATAAAGATAATCAGCCCTATGTAGTAGAGTGACTTTCGGCTGTACAGGTCGAAATTATAGGAACTCATAAACCGCCCCAAAGCCAGTGCCGTTGCGATCTTCATAAATTCAACGGGTTGCAGACGAATACCGCCCCCCAGATCGAGCCATGATTTGGCACCATTGACCTCATGCCCAAAGACAAAAACCCCCAGCATAACCACGATCATCAGCCCATAGAAAGGATATGAGAACATATGCCAATATTTTGAGCTAGAGAGCGTAATAACCAGTGCCGTAAACCAACTAACTCCAATCCACATCGCCTGACGACCATAGTTCTGGGTCAGGTCAAACATCGAACGCCCCTGGTCATCCCATACGGCAGCATAAATGCTAACCCAACCCAATATCACCAGTGTGATATAGATTAGGATTGTTAGCCAATCAATTCGATTGCGCACGCTTTGAGAACTGTTACCGACTATCATTTTTTGTACATTGGGTAGTTTATTTGTAGATTTTTATATCGCTCCATCATATCGGTGCGGGTTACTGTGTCGGTGAGATATTTTTCGACCAGTAGCGAAGCGATTGGGGCGGCAGCCGAAGCTCCGAATCGTCCATGTTCGACATAGACCGCTATTGCGATCTTTGGGTCGTCTTTGGGTGCGAAGCAGATAAAGACCGAGTGGTCGGCTCCTTGGTGGTTCTCGGCTGTACCGGTCTTGCCACACATATCCAGTCCTGGGATATTGACACTATAACCTGTGCCACCTGGTTTGTTCATAGCGTTATACATCCCCTCGACCACGGGGTCAAAGTGTTTTGTGTCGACCATTGTATATTGACGTTCGTAGAAACGTGAATCTATTGAATCTTGTCCTTCGATCTTTTTGACCACGTGGGGGATATAATAGTAACCTCTGTTTGCCATTGTTGCCGAGAGGTTTGCCATCTGCAAAGGGGTTATACCCATTTCGCCCTGACCGATCGAGAGTGAAAGCACCGTGAGAGAGTTCCATGAGTTGCGATATATTCGATTGTAATAATCCGACGATGGCACATTTCCTCGGAGTTCGCCCAAAAAGTCTGAACCCAATTTGCGACCAAAGCCAAAACTCATCACATATTCACGCCATGCGTCATACGCCTCGTCTCGGGTTTTATACTTTTTACGATTATCAATAATATCACGAAATACATAGCAGAAGTAGGCGTTGCATGAGGTCTGTACGGCATCTACCATATTCAGCGGCGACCAGTGGTTGTGGCATTTCACTCCACGCCCCACAAAATAGCCACCGTGACATGGGTGCATATCGGTATATTGAGCCACACCCTCTTGCAGTCCGATCAGTCCATTTACCAACTTGAATGTAGACCCTGGGGGATAACTCGCCATTACAGCACGATTAAACAGAGGACGTGTATTGTCGTATGACATCTTTGCATAGTTGTTCCCTCGCTCACGTCCTATGAGCAGGTCGGGGTCATAGGTCGGGCTACTTGCCATAACCAAAATCTCACCTGTCGAGGGTTCGATAGCCACACAACTACCAATCTTGCCCTGCAAAAGCTCTTCGGCCATCTGTTGCAGCTCCCCATCGAGAGTAGAGGTAACAGCCGCCCCATGCACAGGCAAAGTATCATAAATACCATCGGCATACGACCCTTTGGGCATACCATGAGCATCGACCATCTCGATCTTAACACCTTTTTTGCCTCGTAGAACACTCTCATAGGCACTCTCAATACCACTCATCCCAATATAATCCCCTGCACGATAGTAACTATCACGTGCCAAAGTGCTACTACTAACCTCGCCCACATAACCCAACAGATTACCTGCCATCTTGCGAGGATAGCTACGCACCGTACGATAGACCGTATAGAAACCCTTAACGCCACGCTCATCCAAACGAAGTTTAACCTCCTTGGATAACTGTTTATAGACCACCGAAGGGCTACGCATCGAATAGCGTTTTGCCTTCTCGAATTGCTTAATAAAATCGGCTTTCTCGACCCCCAAGATCTGAGCAAAACGAACCGTATCGAAAGGTTCTACATCACGAGCAATGACCATCAAATCATAACTCTCCTTGCTCTGTATCAAATACTCCCCATTGCGATCCAAAACCTCGCCACGAGGTGGATATTGAACTTGGTAACGAAGAACATTATTACGTGCCGACTGTATATAGTTGCTATCGAGAACCTGAAGATAGAACAACCGAACCAGAATGACCAACACCACCAAAACCAAAGAGATGGTCAGGACATTGAACCGTATCGAACGGCTATTTTTATTACTATTAACCATTGGTCATGCGATTGAAAGGCAATTGATAGACAAAGATAATAACCGTAGTAATCGCAGTGCTCACTCCAACTCGAACCCAAGTTAGATAGCTATAATTCCCCAAGTTGTCAAGCAGAAAATAGGGAATATACCATAGTGCTGACATCACCAGACTATAAAAAAAGAACTTCTTGAACCCCACACGATTGGCAATAATAACTCCACCTTTGAAGATAATATCACGCCCTAGGATCTCTCTGATAATCAACGGACGCACAAACCCCAGCCAAACGCTCACCGCCGTAAAGAGTCCTCCGCCTCCCTCCATCACATCGCATACCACACCCATCGCTGCTGCTATAATCAAAATAATCCACGAAGGAATATCAACATCCAAAATAATCAGAAGCATAAAAAATAGGTATATCGAGAAGTAGTTGCTCTGAGAAAGGGGCATAAGGATATACTCCTGTATCAGTAGCAGGACAACAAAACTCGTTAGGTATGTAAATAACTTTTGCATTTATCTTTGGTCTGGTCTTCTGGTGAAATTTAATGTTAATCGACTAGTGATTCAAGCTCATCACGTTCTTGTTGGTTTTTGAGCTTCACGGCATAGAGGTACCCTAGGTTGCTCATATCGACAAATGGGCGAATACGACCGCTAAAGAAAATATCTTGTGCCAGTGAGAACTCCTCGACCACTCCAATTGGTAGGTCGTCGGGGAAGATGTTTGAATAGCTGGTAACTATCGTATCTCCCACTTTCAAGTCGGCATACTTGGGCATCTCGTCGAAATCCAGATGACGATAATCATCTCCCGACCACGAGATCAACCCCGTAAAGTTGCTCCCTTTTAGTTTGCCTCCCACACGGAAGTTGTGCACATTGAGCATCGAAATAGCGATCGAGTAGTGCGACGAACTCTCTAGGATATAGCCCACAATACCATCGGTGGTGAATAGTGCCATATCTGGTTCTACCCCGTCACTGAGACCCTTGTTGAGCGTTATGTAGTTATCGCTTTTGGCAAGGCTATTACGAATAACCCTTACGACCTTTATATCCTCGATATTATGTGCAATCAAAGCATCGCAGTGGGGCACAGAGTCTAGTGTTTGTTGGTTGAGAGAATCGGCTGTCGCAATCGAGGACATCATCAATCTCAGCTGAGCATTTTCGGATAGCAGCAGCTCGTTTTGCTCTCGAAGGTCAAGATAATCGGCCATACTCGAAAACTGGTTGTGAAAATACCCCGTAACCACACTTGATGCCACTTGTGCTGTTGCCCGAGTGTATGGTGTACTATGAAAAAAACTATACAACGCCACCGCCTCAATAATTATAAATAGCAGTAGTAGATGTAGTTTTTTAAGAAATAGAAGTAGTTTCAGCATTCGTTTGGCTCTCTTTTGTATATCAATATTAACCCTAAAGTCCTATAATTAGTATAGAGCTGCACCTATAATTACATATATGTGTACAGCTCTATTATCTAAAATATAGTCGGTTCTAAATAGTGTTAGCGCATCAAGAACGAGAATTTATCAATATTCTTGAGTGCTATACCCGTACCTCTCGCTACGGCTCTTAGCGGATCTTCGGCTACGTGGAACGGAATACGTGTCTTTTGTTGTAGACGTTTGTCCAATCCACGGATCAACGCTCCACCACCAGCTAGGTAGATACCATTGCGAACAATATCTGAGTAAAGTTCTGGCGGAATCTTCTCTAGCACCTTGAGGATTGCAGCGTCGATCTTCATCAACGATTTATCCAACGCATGGTAGATCTCCTTATACGAAACAGGGATCTCTAGCGGAAGTGCCGTAATGATATTTGGACCTCGTACGATAAAATCCTCTGGCGGATTGTCTAGTTTGTCGACCGCAGCACCCACTGCAATCTTGATCTCTTCGGCTGTGCGCTCGCCCACACGGATGTTGTGTTGCGAACGCATATAGCTCTGAATCTCTTCGGTGAAAACGTCACCCGCCACATTGATCGACTCGTTACATACGATACCACCTAGCGAGATTACTGCCATTTCGGCTGTACCACCTCCAATATCGACAACCATATTACCCTCTGGCACTTCGACATCTAGTCCTATACCTAGTGCTGCTGCCATTGGTTCATAGATCATAAATACCTCACGACCTCCTGAGTGTTCTGCCGAATCACGCACCGCACGGATCTCGACATTGGTCGACCCCGAAGGGATGCAAATCACCATACGCAACGAAGGAGAAAACATCTTAGAGCGTGATTTAATCATCTTTATCATACCACGAATCATCATCTCGGCTGCTGTAAAGTCGGCGATCACACCGTCACGCAAGGGGCGTATTGTTTTAATATGTTGGTGGGTACGACCGTGCATACGACTAGCTTTGTTGCCTATTGCAACAACTTTGCCCGTCTGCTGGTCTATTGCCACTATCGAAGGCTCATCGACCACAATTTTGTCGTTATAGATGATTAGGGTATTTGCTGTACCCAAATCCATCGCTAACTCTTGTGTGAGCATTGAGAATAGTCCCATTGTTTATCTTTTATTTTGATTCAACTCCTCATGGTTTGGTTAGAAACATTCGGAGTTAGGTTATTTTTTAATGTTTGAAGTGGCGCATACTGGTTGTCACCATTGCAATGCCGTTGTTGTTGCAATATTCGATCGAGAGTTTGTCGTTGATCGAGCCACCTGGTTGGATCACTGCATCTACACCCTCTTTGTGTGCTATCTCTACACAGTCGGCAAATGGGAAGAAAGCGTCCGATGCCATTACTGCACCGTTGAGGTCGAAACCGAATGATTTGGCTTTGTTGATTGCTTGAATCAAGGCATCCACACGTGAGGTTTGACCCACACCGCTAGAGATCAACTGCCCCCCTTTTGCCAAAACAATGGCGTTTGATTTTGAGTTCTTAACGATCTTGTTAGCAAAGATCATATCTGCTTTTTGTTGCTCGGTAGCCTCGGTATTAGTAACGCTCACCATTGGGGTGTCCAAACCACCAAGCTGAGAGTCACGATCCTGAACCGCAACGCCATTTAGCAACGAACGGAAACCTTTGGTTGGCATTTCACGCTCTTTGGTCACTAGGATAATACGATTTTTCTTAGATTTCAAAACCTCCAGCGCATCATCGTTATATGCAGGAGCTAGGATTACCTCAAAGAACAATTTATTGATCTCTTGAGCCGTAGCCAAATCAATAGTACCATTAGCTATCAATACGCCACCAAAAGCCGAAACAGGATCACCAGCCAAGGCATCAATCCACGCCTGAAGTAGAGTCTCACGAGAGGCAACACCACATGCGTTGTTATGTTTTAGGATTGCAAATGTAGGCTCCGCAAATTCTGCGATTAGGTTCAACGCTGCATCAATATCCAAAAGGTTATTATATGAAACCTCCTTGCCATTCAACTTGGTAAACACTGCCTCTAGGTCGCCAAAGAAAGCAGCTTTTTGATGAGGATTCTCACCATAGCGCAATGGTGTTGAGTTGTTGAAACCCACTTTGAACGATTCCAAAGACTCCTCTTTGTTGAAGTGGTTGAAAATTGCAGTGTCATAGTGCGACGAAGTATTGAACGCATGAGCCGCAAAACGACGACGTTGTGCCAACGAAGTTGTGCACTCTTGCTCGGAGATCAACGAGAAGAACTCATCATATTGATCGACCGAAGGGACGATCACCACATCTTTGAAGTTTTTGGCCGCTGCACGGATCAACGAGATACCTCCAATATCTATCTTTTCGATTATATCTTGCTCCGAAGCTCCCGAAGCCACGGTTTGCTCAAAAGGATATAGATCGACGATCACAAGGTCGATCTCTGGGATCTGGTATTCATCCAACTGCTCTAGGTCTTTTGGATTCTCACGACGAGCCAAAATACCACCAAACACTTTAGGATGCAGAGTCTTAACACGACCGCCAAGGATCGAAGGATATGTGGTTAGATCTTCCACAGCATTGGCCTTTACGCCCAATGATTCGATGAAAGCCTGAGTACCACCAGTTGAATAAATGGTCACACCATTTTTGTCTAATTCTTTGATTATTCTATCTAGTCCATCCTTGTAATATACAGAGACTAGTGCACTTTTAATTTTTTTGAGATCCGACATTATCGAGATTTTTTATCGTAAATTACATTTAAGCCACAAAGGTACAAATTTTATATATATTTTTGCAATACCAAAAAGACAATTATGAACAATTTTTCACACTCTCAGCCTTTTACTAGTCGGGTGACTATGGATCAGGCAGTTGAACTATATCTTAATGCTCCTTTGATTGAGTTGATTTATCGGGCTGATGCTATTCGGCGGCGGCTTCACCCTCGGGGTATTGTCACTTGGCAGATTGATCGTAATGTCAATATAACGAATGTTTGTCAGAGTGGGTGTCGTTTTTGTAATTTCCACTGTAAACCTCATCAGAAAGAGAGCCTAGGTTATGTTACTACTATGGCGCAATATCGCCAGAAGATTGATCAGATGTTTGCTCTTGGGGGCGATCAGCTGCTTCTTCAGGGGGGTATGCACCCCGATCTTGGGATTGAATACTATGAGCAATTGTTTGGTGCTCTCAAGAGCGAGTACCCCAATTTGAAGTTACACGCTTTGGGGCCTCCCGAGGTGGCTTATCTTGCCAATAAGGCTGGGATTTCCGATTCTGAGTGTCTGGAGCGGTTGGTCTTGTCGGGTCTTACTTCGCTTCCGGGGGCTGGGGCTGAGATTTTGGATAGTGAGATACGTCGTCGGATTTCTCCTTATAAATGTTCTGCCGAGCGTTGGTTGCAGGTGATGGGTTTGGCTCATCAGATGAATTTGCTTACTTCGGCAACGATGATGTATGGTCATGTTGAGGAGCCTCGTCATCGTATTGAGCATCTTTTTAAGTTGCGTGATCTTCAAGATCAGAGACCTTTGGGGGCTATTGGTTTCAAGGCTTTTATTGCTTGGCCTTTTCAGGGCAAGGGTACAGTTCTTGAGTCTAAGGGGTACTCGGGGGGTAATAATCTTTTGGAGTATTTGCGTTTGATAGCTATTTCTCGTATTGTTTTGGATAATATCGAGAACATTCAGGCTTCTTGGCTTACTGTTGGTATTTCGGCTGCACAGATGGCTTTGAACTCGGGGGCTAATGATATGGGCTCTATTATGATCGAGGAGAATGTGGTTAGTTCGGCTGGGTCTCACAATACTATTGATTCTTCGGGTATGAGGGCGGCTATTTCAGAGGCTGGTTTTACTGCTGTGCAGCGCGATCAGGCTTATAATCTTTTGTAGTTTTTTGGTTGAGGTATTTTTTTTGATCAGAGGAATTTCCAATTGCGATAGCGAGACTTTTCTTGACAGAAAAGTCAGCAGGGCTGACGCTCCCCCTGTAAGTTATCCCTCACTTTTTCATAGCACATGACCCAGCAGAGTCCCAGAAAAGACCCGAGAGTCCCAGATCAATCAATCTCTTCTGGGTAAAATGGTTCAATTGCGACAGCGGAGATTTGCCTTCACCAGAAGGGAAATCTCTACGGGGCGGACGGCTCCCCCTGTCGGGAGCCCCGTACTACTAAAGTAGCACGTGTCACACCGACAGCCGTCCGAGAACTCTCCATTTTTCTGTATGTTTTCATTGCGCCCCCCGAAACCTTGTCGAAGACTCGACAAGGTTTTTTTGTCGGGTGGGGGGCGAGAAATATACGTGCTCTAACCGCATGGAACTGTGGAGCTTTTTGAAAAAAGCCCCACGCCCCAAAAACTTTTGTCCAGAAATTCCCCCTCCAAGGGGAATTTCTTCATTAGAACGACCCCAAAGTGTTGTGAAATACTTCTTCTAATAGAAATAGTTCAATTGCGATACTATTTCATAGCACGTGTCACACCGACAGCCGTCCGAGAACATTCCATATCTTCGCTAGTGAGCCCCCAGCGTTATCCCTCAATACAAAAAATGCCTTCCAAAAAAGGAAAGCATCAAAAAAAATTAAGCAATCTCACGGTAATAATCCCACTGCTTAATAACCTTATGAACAAAATGGCGTGTCTCACGATTATTAACTCGACCATACTCCCTAAGAACCTCCCAGTCGTTATAATCAACTCCAGCCTGATAGGCCTCACGACGTGAACGTACCAAATTGCCAATACCCGAATTATATCCAGCCAAAATAATCTTGACCTTCTCTAATTCGTCGACACCCTCCAGTCGCAAAGTCGACTCAATGTTTTTGATAACCAAAACAGCCAACTCGACACTAACCCGTGGGTCGAAAGCATCCTCTAGCTCATAACCATGCGATTTGATAACCTTTGGCATAATTTGCATCAATCCCACTGCTCCAGCTCGTGAACGAACCTCGACCGTGAAATTTGATTCAGCCCAAGCAATTGCCGAGAGAAACCTCCAGTCCATCCCCTCACGTGCGGCAATTTCTTGGATAATCGGATCGAACTCCGAAATAATAAGTGCCGCCTGATCCTCGTCAGCCTCGGCTTGTTGTCGTGAAATCTCTCCTTGAAGAGACTCCAATTCCATTTGGTCGGTACACCCCACCACCATAAATTCAAAGAACATTGTTGATACTACAACAGTAATTAATCTTCCTTTTTTTAATGTCATTTTAAATTGATTTAAGTGAACCCCTCATAACCTTCACCTCACAAAAAACATAGCCCCCCCCTGCGCAAATTCGTTAGAACC
>JAWXTL010000002.1:0-24233 GCA_044433565.1 Rikenellaceae bacterium
TCACCGACAACTACTTCCTAGTTACTGCCAAACCATCTCCAACTTCGCTTTGGGGTGTCTATTTGGTCGACGTATTCGATAATATGACTTTGGTTGCTGAGTTCGAAGGCGATGGTTTGATGGCTCCGATCCCAGTTCGCAAACGTCCAACGCCTGTTGTGATCCCTGAGAAAGTGCCTATGGAAATTGCCGATACGCCACAAACGTCAACCGTATTTATCCAAGATATTTATGAGGGCGAAGGACTTGTTGGTGTGCCACGTGGTACTGTCAAAGAGTTCCGTGTTCTTTCGTTTGAATATGCCTACAAAAACTCTCCATCTGACTTTATGAACAATGGTGTTCAGGCGGGTTGGGATATCAAACGTGAATTGGGTCGTGTGAAGGTTAATCCTGATGGTTCGGCTATCTTTACTATTCCGGCCAATACTCCTATCTCACTTCAACCGTTGGATTCGACGGGAGCTGCTATTCAGTTGATGCGTAGTTGGTTTGTGGGTATGCCAGACGAGGTTGTGTCGTGCGTGGGTTGTCACGAAGATCAGAACTTGATCGCCAAGCCCGTGCGTACTATGGCATCGCAACAACAGCCGCAAGAGATTGTAGTGCCTGAGGGTGGTGTTCGTCCGTTTACTTTCGAGCGTGAGGTGCAGCCTATTTTGGATCGTGCTTGTGTCGCTTGTCACAACTCCGAGAACCTAGCAGGAGGCATCGACTATACCAAAGGTCGTATGGATTCAGTAGATGGTTGGGGTCATCACGTATGGTCTAAATCTTACCTTCAGTTCCATCCTCACTTCTACCGTCAAGGCCCAGAGGCCGAGATGGCTGTTCTGAATCCTTATGAGTATCACGTAAACAATAGCGAGATGATCCAAATGCTACGTAAGGGTCACCATAATGTCGAATTGACCGATAAAGAGTGGGAACGCCTAATCACTTGGGTCGATTTCAACCTACCTTACGGTGGTACTATGCAAGATGTGGATTACAAATCTCGTGATGGTAAAACCTATGAGCAGTACACACGTCGTATTGAGCTAAACAAAAAATATGCAGGTAACCCAGTTTGTTGGCAAGAGGAGCTAGAGCAATTCGAGGAGCATCTAGCCACTCAACCAGAAATCGTACCTACCATGCCATCGAAAGTAGATGTAAGCTACAAAGAGGTTAAGGTTAAGGGTTGGCCATTCTCTGCCGAAGAGGCAGCTTCGATGGTCGATGGCAAAGAGCCTATGGTTGTGGATCTTGGTAATGGATTGTCGATGACTTTCGTCTATATTCCTAAGGGTACTTATGTTGCAGGTGGTAATGGTCGCAACGGTCAATCAGCACCACGCAAAGTGACCATCAAGAAAGGTTTCTGGATGGCCGATAAAGAGGTTTCTAATGAGCAGATGCGTACTATGCTTCCTGACCATTGCAGCCGTTATATTGGTCAGCAGTGGAAAGACCACACAACCCCAGGTTATTGGGTTGACTCTAACCACTATTCGGCAACTAAGGTTAGCTTTAATGATGCTATGTTGTTCAATGAGCGTTTGTCAGCTAAGACAGGTATGAATGTTACATTGCCAACCGAAGATCAGTGGGAATGGGCTGCACGTTCTGGTTCTGACGAGGCTTTCTGGTTTGGTAATACCAATGTGGATTTCAGCAAATATGAGAATATGGCCGATAAGAGTTTGGATAAGATGGCTGTTTGGGGTGTAGATCCTCAGCCTATGGGCGAAGAGCAACCTTTGTTCCGTTTCCAAGCCTATATTCCAAAGGATCGTACGGTGCATGATGGTAGTATGTTGATGCGTGAATCGGGTGCTTACCAGGCGAATCCTTGGGGCTTGTATGACATCAATGGTAATGTTGCCGAATGGACACGTACACCTGCTACGGGTCAGCAATATATTGTTAAGGGTGGTTCTTGGTATGATCGTGCTAAGAAGGTTACTGTTGCTGACCGTCGTGAGTTCTTGCCTTGGCATGAGGTTTGGAATGTTGGTTTCCGTCCTATTATTGAGGAATAGGGTTTCTCTCTTTTAGATTTTTTTGGGGTGACCTTGGCTAGTCTTACTTTGTAAGATTTAGCTGAGGTCACCTCTTTTTTTTGTCTTAGCCGTTCGAGGATATGGTAAACAAAATGGTTCAATTGCGATAGCGGAGATTTTCCCTTGTGGGAAATCTCTACGGGGCGGACGGCTCCCCCTGTCGGGAGCCCCGTAACCCTGAAGGCTTACGGTTCACCTCGACAGCCGTCCGAGAACATTCCATATCTTTGGAAAGTAAAATGGTTCAATTGCGATAGCGAGACTTTTCTGCTAAGAAAAGTCAGCAGGGCGGACGCTCCCCACACGGGAGCCCTGCACTATTTCATAGCACATGACCCAGCCAGAGTCCCAGAAAATACCCGAGCGTCCCAGAACAATCCATATCTTCGGGAAGAGGAATTTCCGAATGCAGTAGCGGAGATTTTGCCGCAAGGTAAAATCTCTACGGGGCGGACGGCTCCCCCCGTCGGGAGCCCCGTAAACCCGATGGCTTTACGTGTCACACCGACAGCCGTCCGAGAACAATACGTCCTCTGACCCCCAAAAGCCTTAGGTCAATAATATGCCTCTATAATAATCCTAACTCTGCGCAAGAACTCGAAGCAGAATCTCCAATAATAATATGATCCAACAACCTAATATCCAATAACATCAAACCATTACTAACCCGTCGTGTAATATCAATATCATGAGATGAAGGTGTAGGGTCACCGTGAGGATGGTTGTGAACCAAAACCACCCCCGAAGCCTTACGCTCCAATGCAATTCGTGCAACAACACGAATATCAACTGCCGAATTGCTACTCCCTCCCTTTGAAAGCAGAACCCGATCAATTATACGTTTACTCCCCGTGAGAAGCAGCAACCAAACCTCCTCGTGCGGCAAATCACGAAGCAAGGGCGAAAAAAGATCAATAATATCACGGCTACCCAAAATCTTCTCTTTGTGCATAACGCCCTCGGCCTGACGACGACGACCCAACTCCAGTGCTGCCGAAACCAAAATGGCACGACTAGCCCCAATCCCCTCCGAAATATTAATCTGTGCAGGAGTCATACGAGAAAGTGAAACAAGGCTTCCTTGGGCATCCTCCAAAAGCTGTGTTGCCAATTCCAAAGGCGTTCTCTGAGAATTTCCAGCCCCAAGAAGCAACGAAAGAATCTCGGCATCGCTAAGAGCCGAAGCACCAAGGCTCAAGAATTTCTCACGCACACTCTGGTGCTGATTATCCCATAGATTTGAAACTACTCGCTTTTTTAACATCCCGAAAATCTAGCCCCTGATAAATAGATACTAATTAGGATCGTAGGTTTTCTGACCTGCTCCCCGACGTGTATATTCAAATGCCACCTGCTTTGGTTTGCGTTTGCGCCAGATTATGAGCATAAAGACAATAAATAGCACCACGCCAAGAAGTGCCCAGAAGATTGTATTGAGCACCCTTAGCCATTCGATACTTTCGGGTATTGGTAGAATTTGTGGTTGCAGACCATCCTCACTACGTGCAATGGCATTCGTAAAGATACGTACACCATTGTCCATTGTGGCTTGGATACGCACATATTGGGCATCTTTGGGTATTACTAGCGACGCATGGTCTGTCTTCTCGACAGTATAGAGGTTCATGCCATTCTGTGCCACGAACTCAATCTTTTGGGCAATCTCCGAAAAACCAATAGAGAGTGTGTCGACATCCAGCTCAATACCTGTTATCCATGGCATATCTTTGTGCGGCCCTTGCTGGTTGCGCTCTACCTCGATCACCAAACCATAGGTACTCGCCCTTTTGACCCCCTTGATAATATCATGCACATTCTCTCCACCATCGGGGAATACCATCGTAAAGGCACGTTGGAACCATGAGGTGCGATTGGTGATCGAGTGTGCATCGTCATTGCAGATCATAGCCACATAGTTCCCCTCGGATAGCTGCATATCCCAATAGGTAGGGTCGGCATTTGGGTTAAGCTCCATAACACTCCAACCACGTAGATCTCTCACGACCTCCTTGTCGAGAAGGCGTAAACGCTCGGGATGGTTAAACGAAAATAGGGTAGCCTGTGGTGCAAGACGCTCGGTGAGGTATTGCATCTGGTGGCGTGGCATAATCATAAATGGAATATCCATCATATCATTCTCACTCACTCCCATCATCAGTTGGTGGAAGTTGTTGATATTGTATCCGTGCTCGTAAGAATCCAGAGATTTGATGCGATGTTCGACTGCTGGGGTGATAAAGTTATGATCGGAGATATTTATAAGGTCATAATTGCTTAGGATATAAGCATCACGAAACTCCTCGGGGGTGTAGTCTCCCGTAACATCAAAATTGGTGTGGGCATGGAAATTAGACTTGAGAAAGCCATCGCTCCATTGCGCCGAATCAATACCCTGATAGGGGTTATAGAATCTCTCGCCTGTGAATGGCTTTGATGTTGGGGCTTTATATATCTTTGTAAATCCCTGTGAAACAAGCACATAACACAATGTTAGGATTATGATAGAGATGAGAGTTTTAAATAAGTTTTTGATAAATTTCATTTTCTGAGGTTTATATCTTATTAATAATAGGCAAAAGTATTATTTTTTTTTGAGTTTTACACCTATTTTGTTACAAAAAGTTTGCGGTTCGTATCTTTAAAATCGGGGTACTATGGTTGTTATTGAGGTTTGGGTTTTGGTTTGTAGTTTGTATTTTTGGTGGGTTGATTTGTCGGATTTGCGCCATCGGGGGTTCGATCGGGGATGAAATGTCTAATATTTTGATCTTTTTGGCAGATTTTATTGCGAAGAGTTAAAGTGTTGTTATTTTGGCTTTTAGCATCTTTGTGGGGTGTAAAATCGCCCGTGAAAGAGGTCTCTATTTGAGTGTGAGAGGATCTATTTAACCAAAAAATTATATTAAAATTTGTATTTGCAAAAACTCTTTTATAACTTTGTGATGTCTAACCAGCAGATAGGGCACATATTACCTGTGCATACTGCTAGGGTGACTGCAAGGTTAAAATCGTTAAAAAAATTATATCTAAATGGAACTCAAAAAATCCCCAAAAGTGGACCTTAACCAGAAAAGGTCGTATTTTCTTCTGCTAGGAGCCATTATCACACTGCTGTTGTGTATTGGAATCTTTAGCTGGAGTGCTTCTGAGAAAAAAATCGAAATTATTGAACGTGAAGTTGCTGTCGTAGAGATGGAGCAAGTCGAAGTAACTATCCAAGAGGATAAGCGTCCACCTGCACCGGTTAAGACACAGGCGGTTCTTATCTCTGAGGCGATCAATATCGTAAAGAATGATACAAAGATCGAGCAAGACCTTTCTATCCTAGATATGGATACTGAGTTTGACTTGGCGGTTGACAATTCAAAATATGGTGGTACTTACACGGGTGAGGAGTCGGAGATTGCCGAGGATACTCCAGTACTTTTTGCTGAGCAGCAGCCTACTTTTGATGGGGGTGACATTAATAAATTTAGTCAGTGGTGTCAGTCTAATTTGCGTTACCCACCTATTGCAGCAGACAATGGTATTCAGGGTCGTGTATTTGTTGAGTACATTATTGAGCGTGATGGTTCTATTACGGGGGTTAAGATTCTTCGTGGAGTAGACCGTGAGCTTGATGAGGCGGCGGTTGCTATTGTTAAGAAGGCACCTGCAAAATGGACTCCAGCTAAGAATAATGGTCGTGCGGTTCGTATGCGTGTTAATATGCCTATTACTTTCCGTTTGGAGTAAGCCTTGTTTGGGGGGTTACTTGGATTGTAGCTCTTTTAAATATTTCGAGAAGCTATGTAGACTTTTGGTTTGCGTAGCTTCTTTTTTTTGTTGTGGTGGGGGCGGGGAGGCTCTTGATGAGTCATCGACAAGGTTTCGGGGGGCGTAAAGTATTTTCATAATTTAGTTCTTATCAGGGGAATTTCCGATTGCGATAACGAGACTCTCCCCCACAGGAGCTTTGCACTCTTTCATAGCACATGACTCAGCAAGAGTCCCAGAAAAGACCCAGCAGAGTCCCAGAATAATCAATCTCCTTGGATGCAAAATGATGCAATTGCGACAGCGGATTCTTCGCTAGAAAAATCTACGGGGCGGACGGCTCCCACACGCCCCGAGCCCCGTACTACTAAAGTAGCACGAGCCATCCCGACAGCCGTCCGAGAACTATCCTCTTCTACCATATAATAATTCTAGGAATCAAACATACTACTACTTTTTTTCATATCTTTGTCACTATGAAAAATCTAGCAGTTATCATTGTAGCAGGGGGATCGGGTCAACGTATGGGATCGACAACCCCAAAGCAATTCCTTTTGATTGATGGTCTACCTATCTTGGTCAGAACATTAATGGCTTTCTCGGATGCAGCCCAACGGGTCGTTGTCTTGCCCGAGGATCATATCCCTTATTGGAACGAGTTACTCGAAAAGTATCGCATCACGTTCACGCATACGATTGTCGGTGGCGGAAAAACTCGCTTCCAATCGGTTAGCAACGGACTAAAAGCGATTGATCCCAACATAGGGTTTATAGCGGTGCACGACGGAGTAAGACCCTTTGTTACCACCCATGTGATAGAGAATACCCTAGAGTGTGCAAAAGAACACTCAGCGGCCATTCCTGTGATCGAGGTGAGTGATACAATTCGCCAGATAGATAACCAAGGAGCTAGTCATACACTCCAAAGAGATAGGCTACGGGCTGTGCAAACCCCACAAATATTCGCTCGTGATCTACTGCTGAGTGCTTACGAACAAGAAGAGCTATCATCATTTACCGACGATGCAAGTGTGGTAGAACAACTAGGAGAACACGTAGCTCTAGCCCAAGGAGACCCCAAGAATATCAAAATCACCTATCCCAGCGATATACAATAAGAGAACCCTCGCCCATGAGTGGTCGGAAAATTGAAAAGATTCTACCCCGAAGATATTGATTGTTCTGGGACACTCGGGTATTTTCTGGGACTCTTACTGGGTCATGTGCTACTTTAGTAGTGCAGGGCTCCCGTGTGGGGAGCCGTCCGCCCTGCTGACTTTTCTGGCGAAAAGTCTCGCTATCGCAATTGGAAATTCCTCTGACAGAAACTATACAATACTTTGCGCCCCCCGAAACCTTGTCGATGACTCGACAAGGTTTTTTTGTCGGGTGGGGGGCGAGAACGAAAAGTCTATAATACAAAAGCCTCTAACCGTATGGAAACATAGCTACAACCCCAGAGTCTCCAACCACTAGGAACTGTGGAGGCTTTTTGAAAAAAGCCCCACACCCCAAAACTTTTGTCCAGAATAAACCCCCTCCAAGGGGTTTATTCTTCATTAGAACGCCCTCAAAGTTTAACCCTCGAAATCTTCCGACCACCCTTGGACGGCTCCCCCCCCGTCGGGAGCCCCGTACTATTTCATAGCACGAGCCACACCGACAGCCTCCCGAGAACACTGCCATATCTTCAGAAAACAAAATAGTTCTATTGCGATAGCGAGAATTTCCGCAAGGAAATTCAGCAGGGCGGACGCTCCCCCACGGGAGCCCTGCACTTCTAACGAAGCCCAAGTCACCCGAGCGTCCGAAAACATTCCATATTTTCAACAATAGAATCTTCTCAATCGTTCGACCACCCTAGAGCCCCGCTCTCCCCCTACCAAAGGAAATTATTAAAAGGGAAACGCCCACAATGAACCTCACGCACCATCTTATAGATGTCGTCACGCAACTTCTCGACCCCAACCTTCTCACGTGCCGAAATAAAAATCGAAGGCTGCTCACGCCCCATATAACTCTCTCGTAGATCGTCCAACGAACGATTGGCATCGGTCAGTGGAGTTAGGTCATCCTCCTCCTTTTGCTCATAGGTATAGGCATCAATCTTGTTGAAGACCAAATAAACAGGCTTGTCTCCAGCCCCAATCTCGCTAAGGGTCTGGTGCACAACATCTATCTGCTGCTCGAAATAAGGGTGCGAAATATCCACCACGTGCAAAAGTATATCTGCCTCACGAACCTCGTCGAGAGTAGATTTGAAAGATTCAACCAACTGATGAGGTAACTTGCGAATAAAACCCACCGTATCGCTCAACAAAAAAGGAAGATTTTCGAGAACCACCTTGCGAACCGTAGTATCCAAAGTAGCAAAGAGCTTATTCTCGGCAAAGACATCACTCTTGCTCATCAGGTTCATAATCGTCGATTTACCAACATTGGTATAACCCACCAAAGCCACACGAACCATAGCACCACGATTCGATCGCTGAGTAGCCATCTGACGGTCAATCTTTTTGAGCTCATCCTTCAAACGAGTGATACGCTCACGAATCATACGACGGTCGGTCTCGATCTCACGCTCACCAGCACCCCCACGAGTCCCCGTACCACCACGCTGACGTTCAAGGTGAGTCCACATACCAGTCAAACGAGGCAGAAGATACTGACACTGAGCCAGTGCAACCTGAGTTTTGGCATAGGCGGTTGTGGCACGTTGAGCAAAAATTTCGAGAATAAGGCTTGTACGATCATGTATCTTGAGCTTCAACTCTTTTTCGAGGTTACGAGCCTGAGAAGGCGAAAGCTCATCATCGAAAATCACCGATTCGACATCATTCTCAATACAATAGGCCTTGATCTCCGACAACTTTCCCTCGCCCACAAAGGTGCGTTTGATGGGGTTGTCAAGACGTTGGGTAAAGACACGTAGGGTCGAGATCCCTGCTGTTTCGGCAAGAAATTCGAGCTCTTCGAGAAACTCTTTGGTCTCACGGTCGCTCTGACGATTGCGGATCACACCCACCAGCACTGCTGTTTGAGGATTGTCGTTTATGGTATCGTACATATTTTTGTTGGTCAAATCAATTGTTTTGGTAATTATTTTCTTGGATGAGTGTGGCGATCACAGCAATTTGAGCGATCCACCCTCTCAGCAACAAAAGTACACAATATTTATGGTCTAGCAATAAACTTCCCAGAGAAAATATCATATCTTTGTGGCTTGTAGCACAATCAATGTGCCAATTACTAAATCAACTAAAACCCAAAAAGAAAAAGATGAAAATCCTTAGAACCCTACTACTACTTGCCCTTGCAATTACATTTGGCTCATGCTCCAAGAAGGAGCCTCAAAAGATAACCGTTATGCAGCTCAACATTTGGCAAGAGGGCACTGTGATCGAGAATGGATACCAAGCCATTGTCGATGAACTGGCGCACCACCAGCCAGATTTTGTCACCTTGAGTGAGGTGCGCAACTATGGTGATGTCGATTTCACGAACCGCCTGATCGAAGATCTCAAAGCACAGGGGGTCACCTATTACTCTCAGCGCAGCGATGATTCGGGGTTGCTATCAAAATACCCGATCGAATCGTTCGAGACCATCTATCCCCTAGCCAATGATTCAGGATCTATCTACAAGCTAACCACTACGGTTTCGGGAGTTGCGTTTGCCATCTACACAGCCCACCTAGACTATAAGGAATACGCCTCGTTTTTGCCTCGTGGCTACGACGGGTCTAGCTTCCACAAGATCGAAGCACCAGTGGTCGACACCGCAATAATCCAGAAGATGAACCTTGCCTCGAAGCGTGATGATGCAATACTAGCGTTTATTTCCGATGCGCAAAAGGAGCGTGAAAGAGGTGCAGTAGTTATACTAGGTGGCGATTTCAACGAACCATCATTTCGTGATTGGGGTTTAGATACACGAGATCTTTACGATCACAATGGTGTTAGTTTTGATTGGACAGTTTCGATTTTGCTAGAGCAAAATGGGTTTATTGATTCATATCGTAGGCTTTATCCTTCGGCTGTGACACATCCTGGATTTACATATCCTAGCGATAATCGCAGTTTGGGTGATGATAAAATGGGGATGTTGACATGGGCACCCGATGTTGATGAGCGTGAGCGTATTGATTATATTTTCTTTGGTTCTGATTCACGTTTGGAGTTGTTGGATTGTGTGATTTATGGGCCAAGGGAGTCAATTGTTCGTTCTCAGCGGATCAAGGAGGGTGAGCAAGAACGGTTTATTGCGCCTTTGGGTGTTTGGCCTACCGATCATAAGGGGGTTATAAGCTATTTCCATTTGCATATCTAGCCTTTGCGTTTTTTGGTGGGGATGGATAAGAATTGTTCAATTGCGATAGCGGAGATTATTACTTTAGAAGATATGGCGTGTTCTCGGACACTCGGGCGACCTGTGCTTCGTTAGAAGTGCAGGGCTCCCGTGGGGGAGCGTCCGCCCTGCTGACTTTTCTTGGCAGAAAAGTCTCGCTATCGCAATTCGGAATATTATCATCCTCGAAGATATGGATTGTTCTCGGACGGCTGTCGGGATGGCTCGTGCTACTTTAGTAGTACGGGGCTCGGGGCGTGTGGGAGCCGTCTGCCTCGTAGATTTTTCTAGCGAAGAATCCGCTGTCGTAATTGCATCATTTTGCATCCAAGGAGATTGATTGTTCTGGGACTCTGCTGGGTCTTTTCTGGGACTCTTGCTGAGTCATGTGCTATGAAAGAGTGCAAGGCTCCCGTGGGGGAGAGTCTCGTTATCGCAATCGGAAATTCCCCTGCCCAAAATCACTCTAAATACTCTGCAAAAAAAACTCAGCAAAATGAAATATTGCATTTTTCTTTTGGTCTCTAATCTTTTTTTACTACCTTTGCTCAAAGTAAAACCAAAAATAATGGCAATCAACAACCAAAATATATCTCTACATCATTTGCATCATCATCATACAACGTGTTGATGTGGTAATGTGTATAGTATAACTTAGGTTGCAGCAGTTCCTAAATGATATATAAAGCAATACCATATTAGTTTATGGTGTTGCTTTTTTTTGTATCATCACCCAACAAATCATCACCCAACAAAAGAAAAAGATAAACATTAAAAATAAAACAAAGAAAAATGACAGTACTACGTGTTGCCCTGCAAGGGAAAGGTCGTCTCAACGAAGATAGCCTACAAATTCTAAAAGACTCAGGTATCTATATCGAGCAAAATAAACGCAAACTTCTGAGCCGTTCGGAGAACTTCCCTTTGGAGGTGCTCTATCTTCGTGATGACGATATTCCGGCGGCTGTTGCCTCGTCGGTGGCCGATATTGGAATTGTGGGCGAGAACGAGGTGGCCGAGAAGGGTGCTAATGTTCGTGTGGTCGAGAAGTTGGGCTTTGGGCGTTGCCGCCTTAGTTTGGCTATCCCAAAGCGTGAGGAGTATCAGGGAATCGGGTGGTTTGATGGCAAACGTATTGCCACTTCCTATCCTGCTATTCTTCGCAAGTATTTCGAGGGGCAAGGTGTTTCGGCTCGTATCGAGGAGATTTCGGGTTCGGTCGAGATTGCTCCGGCGGTGGATATTGCCGATGCTATTTTTGATATTGTTAGTAGTGGTACTACCCTGACCTCTAATGGACTTGTCGAGGTCGAGAAGATTATGACATCCGAGGCTGTGTTGATTGCCGATGTTAATCTTTCGGATGAGAAGCTGAAGATCTTGGAGCAGTTGTTGTTCCGCCTACGTGCTGTTCGTAGCAGTTATGGCAAGAAATATTTGATGCTTAATATCTCGAATGAGCGTATCGACGATGCACTGGCGATTCTGCCTAGTATGAAGAGCCCTTCGCTGCTGCCATTGGCAAATAGCGGTTGGAGTTCGATCCATGCTGTGGTCGAGGAGACTCAGATGTGGGATATGATCGAGCGGTTGAAGGCTATTGGTGCTGAGGATATTTTGGTTCTTTCACTCGAAAAGATGATTCGCTAATGGAACGTATTGAGGGTAATATTTTGATGGGGGTGACCCCTGAGGATTGGGATCGTGTTTTTTCTCGTCCTGACAAAGATAACGATGTGGTTCGTGAGCGTGTCTCGGAGATTCTTTTACAGATCAAGAGTGAGGGTGATTCGGCTGTTTTGCGCCTTACCCAGCAGATTGATGGGGGTTGTTTTAGCTCGGAGAGTTTGATGGTTTCGCCCCTTGAGATTGAGGCGGCTTCGGAGCGTTTGCCCGACTCCTTTAAGGATGCTATCGAGGTGGCTTACTCGAATATCGAGAAGTTTCACTCGGCTCAGTTGCGCCCCACGGAGGAGGTAGAAACTCTTTCGGGGGTTGTTTGTTCTCGTCGACGTGTGGCTATTGAGCGTGTGGGGCTTTATATCCCTGGGGGGAGTGCTCCTTTGTTTTCGACTGTTTTGATGAGTGCTATTCCGGCTCGGTTGGCGGGTTGCTCTAGTGTCGTTATGGCTACTCCCTCTGATGCTCAGGGGCGGATTGCCGATGAGATTTTGTATTGTGCTCGGGTTTGTGGGGTCGATACTATCTATAAATTGGGGGGTGCTATTGCTGTTGGGGCTTTGGCCTATGGTACAGAGTCTATTGAGCGTGTTGATAAGATCTTTGGGCCTGGTAATCGTTATTTGACCTATGCGAAAGAGTCTGTTTCGACCAAATGTGTGGCTATTGATATTCCGGCAGGGCCCTCGGAGGTGATGGTTGTTGGCGATCATACCTCTCGTGAGAGTTTTGTTGCGGCAGATCTCTTGTCTCAGCTCGAACATGGGGGAGATTCTCAGGCGATTGCGGTGGTTACAAGCCTAGAGTTGGCACACAAAGTAGCGAGTGAGTTGCGATCACAAGCCGCCCAGCTATCACGATCGGAGATCCTCGGGGAGTCGATGCACAATTGTTTGATTATTGTCGAAGAGGATATGGAGGTTATACAACGGATGGTTGATTATTATGCTCCCGAACATTTGATTGTTTCGCTCGAAGATGCAGATGGCTTTGCCTCTAGGGTGCGCAATGCAGGTAGTGTTTTTATTGGAAACTTCTCTCCCGAGAGTGTGGGTGACTATGCTTCGGGGACAAACCACACCTTGCCGACTTCGGGTTGGGCTAAGAGTTTTAGTGGGGTTTGTGTTGATAGCTTCTCGAAATATATCACCTATCAGAAATTGACACAGCAGGGGTTGGCTTCGATTGCTCCGACGGTCGAGACTATGGCTCGACACGAGGGGTTGACCGCTCATGCCAATGCTGTTAGGGTGCGGCTCGAACGATAAGATAGCCCACATCTCCCGAAGATATGGTCGTTTCTCGAACCGCTACGGGTGTGACACGTAAGCCTTTAGGATTACGGGGCTCCCCGTGGGGGGAGCGGTTCGCCCCGTAGAGGCTTTTACCCCACAGGGGGTAAAAGCTAAACTGCTTGATAAATAAGCTCTTATGCAAAAAATAATACCAAACAAACAATGAATATAAAAAATTTAGTACGTCCCAATATCCTCTCTCTTGCTCCCTATTCCACGGCTCGTGATGAGTTCGAGGGCGAGATGGATTCCTATCTCGATGCCAATGAATCTCCTTATGATAATGGCTGTAATCGCTATCCCGACCCTCACCAAAAGCTGCTCAAAAAGCGTATCTGTGAGCTAAAGAATATCCCGATCGGGAATCTCTTTTTGGGCAATGGTTCGGATGAGGCGATAGATCTTATTTTTCGTCTCTTTTGCACTCCCTCTCACGATACGGCTTTGGCTATTACCCCTAGCTATGGGATGTATCGGGTGGCGGCTTTGACCAATGATGTTGAGTTGCAGGAGGTGACCCTTTGTGATGATTTTACTTTGGATGCTACGGCTCTTTTGGGGCAGGTTACTCCTCGCACTAAAGTCGTTTTTCTCTGTTCGCCTAATAATCCTTCGGGCAATCTTCTTGATCCGCAGCAGGTCATTCAGATTATTGAGAATTTCGAGGGGATTGTGGTTGTCGATGAGGCTTATATCGACTATTCTGATAGCGAAGGTTTTGTGCCGTTGCTGGATCGTTACGAAAATCTTATCGTGTTGCAAACCCTATCAAAATCGTGGGGTATGGCAGCTCTGCGTGTGGGAATGGCTATCTCTTCGGAGTTTATCGTCTCGCTGATGAGCAAGATCAAATATCCATACAATATCAACGCCCTAGCCCAAGCCAAAGCACTAGAGATGCTATCGGCAGAGAATGTCCGAGAACACAACCGTCAGATCGAGGAGACAATACTCGAACGAGAGAGAGTGACCGCCCGACTCTCAAACTCAGCGGTGGTCAAAGAGATTTACCCTTCGGCGGCCAATTTTATTTTGGTGCGTGTCTCAGATGCCCTGTCTTTGTACAATCGACTGATCGACAATCGAATTATTGTTCGCAATCGCTCGTCGATTATTCTTTGTGGCAATACACTTCGCATTACGATTGGTACTCCACCGGAGAATGATAACCTAATAAAAATCCTAGAAAATGAATAAACGTGCACTCTTTATTGATCGTGATGGTACGATAATCCATGAACCACCAACAGACTTTCAGGTAGATAGTCTCGAAAAGTTGGAGTTCTTGCCCTATGCTATCTCTTCTTTGGCTCGACTTTCGGCTTTGGACTATGAGATGGTGATGGTGACCAATCAAGATGGCTTGGGGACTGCGAGTTTCCCTGCCGAGGATTTCTGGACGGCTCAAAACAAGATGATTACTACACTTAGGGGTGAGGGGGTTCTCTTTGATGATATTTTGATTGATGACTCTTTTGAGGAGGACAATAGCCCTAATCGTAAACCTCGCACGGGGATGATGGGCAAATATCTTTCGGGAGATTATGATTTGGCGGGATCTTATGTTTTGGGTGATCGCCTTACGGATATTGAGTTGGCTCAGAATCTTGGGGCTCAGGGGATACTTTTGCAGCCTCGTGAGAGGGGGGAGGAGCTTTTGGCTACTCGTCCTGAACTGGCTGAATCTTGTGTTTTGATTTGTGACTCTTGGCGTGATATTTATGAGTTTATCCGCTTGGGTGATCGCACGGCTACTATCGAACGCACCACTCGTGAGACTCAGATTTCACTCCATTTGGATCTGGATGGTGGGGGCGAGAGCTCTATCTCGACTCCTTATGGTTTTTTAGATCATATGATCGACCAGATTGTTCACCATGCTGGGGTTACCATCAACCTAGAGGTGCAGGGAGATACCCATGTCGATGAACACCATACGGTTGAGGATCTGGCTATTGTTCTGGGCGAGGCTATCCGCACGGCTTTGGGCGACAAACGAGGTATCGAACGCTATGGCTTTGCTCTTCCGATGGATGAGTGCGAGGCATTTGTGGTGATGGATCTTGGGGGGCGTATAGATTTTGCTTGGAATGTGGAGTTCACTCGTGATATGGTGGGCGATATTCCTACCGAGATGTTTGAGCATTTCTTTAAGAGCCTTTCTCAGGCTGGGCTTTTGAATCTTCATATCACGGCCAAGGGCGAGAATAATCACCATCTGATCGAGGGGGTTTTCAAGGCTTTTGCTCGTACTCTTCGTTCGGCCGTCAAGCGTGATGTTCTCAATTGTAAACTACCAACTAGCAAAGGAATAATATGATTGCTGTTATAGATTATGGCGCAGCAAATTTGCGCTCGGTGACCAATGCTCTCGATCGTTTGAAGGCTCACTATGTTGTCTGTTCGGATTGGGCGACAATCTCGGGGGCGGATCGTGTGATTTTGCCAGGGGTGGGCGAGGCTTCTTATGCTATGCGACGACTTCGTGAGTTGGAGTTGGCAGATCTTTTGCCAACTCTCACTCAGCCTTTTTTGGGGGTTTGCCTTGGGATGCAGTTGCTTTGCCGATGGAGTGCCGAGGGGGATGTGCGGTGTTTGGATATTATCCCTTCGGATGTGGTTAGGATGGAAGGTGATGCAGATAATAAAGTGCCACATATTGGATGGAACGAGATCGAGGAGCTTCGATCTGGGCTATTCGAGGGGATAGAGTCGGGGGCTTTTGTCTATTACGTCCATTCGTACTGCGCTCCGATCTCCGAATATACAATTTGCAGCAGCGACCATTCCTGCCCTTTTAGCGGAGCAATAGCATCAAAAAATTTCTATGGTTGCCAATTTCACCCCGAAAAAAGCGGTGATGTAGGCGAGAGAATACTTAAAAACTTTTTAACACTATGATTGAGATAATACCTGCGATTGATATAATCGACGGACGTTGTGTGCGCTTGACTCAGGGCGACTATAACCAGAAGCGTGACTATGGGATCATCCCCTTGGATATGGCACTTAGATATGAAGCGATGGGTATCCACCGTCTGCATATTGTCGATCTGGATGGGGCTAAGGCCGATCGCTCGTTGAACCTTGATTCGGTTCGGGCGATTTGTCAACAGACTTCGCTTCGGGTGCAGTTTGGCGGTGGGATCAAGAGTCGAGAGGCGATTGAGATGGCTTTTGAGGCTGGGGTTCATACGGTAATTTGCGGCTCTATTGCGGTGACTGAGCCTGAGAAATTCTCGCAATGGCTCAGGGAGTTTGGCGGTGATCGGGTCACTCTGGGGGCTGACATCAAAGATGGCAAAATCGCCATAAACGGTTGGCTCGAAAGTGGCGATGTGGGTGTCGAACAGATCATTGATCGCTTCGCTAGGGATGGTCTAAAGCGTGTGGTATGTACCGATATATCCAAAGATGGAATGCTCGAAGGGCCCAACTTTGAGCTCTACAAAACCCTGCAAGAGCGTTACCCACAGATCGAAATCGTAGTGAGCGGAGGGATCTCGTCGATCGAGGATCTCGACCGATTACGACAACTAGATCTTCGTGCCGTAATCGTAGGCAAAGCAATCTACGAAGGAAGAATAACCCTAAACAAACTAGAGAGATGGTTGCAAAACGAATAATCCCTTGCCTTGACATCAAAAATGGTCAGACGGTCAAGGGGATCAACTTCCTTGGGCTGCAAAATGTGGGTGACCCCGTAGAGCTTGGACGCTTGTATGCCCAAAGCGGTGCCGACGAGTTGGTCTATCTGGATATTAGCGCAACTCTCGAAGGGCGCAATACATTCACCGAATTGGTGGGAAGAATCGCCCAGAACATAGATATTCCGTTTACCGTAGGCGGTGGAATTTCGGCGGTCGAAGATGCCCAAAGGCTCTTTCGTGCCGGAGCCGACAAAGTGACAATCAATAGTGCCGCCGTAGCCAACCCAGAGCTAATCAGTGGGATAGCCGCCAAATTTGGCTCTCAGGCAGTGGTCGTTGCCATTGATGCCAAACGCAACGACAGTGGGGTATGGATGGTGACAACCCACGGAGGAAGTCGCATGACCGATCTGGAGCTATTTGAATGGGCATACCAAGCCCAAGAGCGTGGAGCCGGAGAGATACTCTTTACCTCGATGAACAACGACGGAACAAAAGATGGATACCCTTGCGAAACCTACAAAGCCCTAAGCCAAAAGATCTCAATCCCGATCATAGCCTCGGGAGGTGCCGGAACCATGCAACACATCGAAGAGGTGCTGACCCTAGGGAGAGCCGATGCCGCCCTAGCAGCCTCAATATTCCACTATCGAGAGATCGAGATCGCCGATCTCAAACAATACCTAAAGAGCAAAAATATAAAAGTTAGAATATAATGAAAGAACTAGATTTCCAGAAAAATAGCGACGGCCTGATTCCTGCCGTTATCCAAGATGCCGTAACCCTCAAAGTGCTGATGGTGGGTTATATGAACCAAGAGGCATACCAAAAAAGTGTAGAGGAGGGTGTGGTAACCTTCTTTAGCCGTACCAAACAACGCCTATGGACAAAGGGCGAGACTTCGGGCAACTTCTTGAATATCGTCTCGATCTATCAAGATTGCGATAACGATACCCTGCTCGTTATGGTGCGTCCGGTGGGTGCAGCTTGTCACCGAGGTACGACCAGCTGTTTTGATACTCCCGAGAACGAGGGGTTCGTTCGCAAATTGGCTGACTATATCGTTCAGCGCAAAGAGCAGATGCCCGAGGGCTCTTATACCACCTACCTGTTCGAGAAAGGGGTGAACAAGATAGCTCAGAAAGTGGGCGAGGAGGCTGTCGAGACTGTGATCGAAGCGATCGACGATAATCGTGAGCGTTTGATCTACGAATCGTCGGATTTGATGTATCATCTTTTGGTGCTCTTGACTCATAAGGGGATTTCGTTAGAGGAGATCGAAAACGAATTGAAGTCACGTCACAAAGTAGAGTAGCCTGAAAAGTATGTTAAAAGTCGTTGGCATTATGTTGCTGGGGATTGGGGTTGGATGGTTGTTGCGAAACAAACGATTGACCTTTCTCTCGGGTTTGATAATGGGATTTATCTTACTGTTGCTGTTCCTGCTTGGCACTCAGGTGGGGGCGAACAATGAGGTGATGGATAATCTGAGCACACTGGGTGTCGAGTCGCTGATCGTTGGGGCGGTAGCCGTTCTGGGTAGCGTCTTGCTCAACTGGTGGGTCTATATCAAATTCTTTAAAACCAAGAATCCCGATGAAAGGTAGTTTACTTATTGTTGGGCTCTTCCTTGCGGGGCTTTTGTTGGGGCGTAGCCAGTTGGATCTTTCGTTCTTGGATGACGATTCACTTGCTAGTTGGGTGCTCTATGGTTTGATGTTTCTGGTGGGCATTAGCATTGGGTCTGACACCTCGACTTTGCGTTCGGTTTTTGGATCTAAAGCCAAGATCTTTTTGGTGCCACTGGCCACCATCCTTGGCACTCTCATAGCCGTAGCACTGTTGGGCGTATTGTGGTCAGGAAGACCTCTGTGGGATTATCTTGCTGTGGGATCGGGGTTTGGGTACTATTCGCTCTCGTCGATCTTTATCACCGAATATCGGGGGATCGAACTTGGCGCAGTAGCCTTGACCACGAATATCGTGCGTGAGATTATAACGCTGCTTTTTGCACCATGGCTTGTTCGTTGGTTTTCGCCCTTGGCACCCATCACCGCCGGAGGAGCAACTACCATGGATACCACACTTCCCGTAATTACCCAATTCTCGGGCAAAGAGTGGGTGGTAGTGGCCATTACCCATGGGGCAATAGTCGATCTGAGTGTCCCTTTTTTGGTTACACTCTTTTGTACTCTCTAGCTTTTTTTATACCTTTGACAATCAAACCCGTAAACCCAAAATCTTGTTATGAATAAAAAACTCTTACTCTCGCTGTTTGCACTACTTGCAATTAGTCTAAACGCCTCTTTGGCGCAAAAAACCAAACAACCAGTCGACTATGTAAACCCTCTGATGGGTTCGGACTCAAAACCCTCGATGTCTAACGGAAATACCTATCCTGCCATTGCAATGCCTTGGGGGATGAATTTCTGGACTGCTCAGACTGGCGAAATGGGCAATGGATGGGCTTATACCTATGATGCCGATAAGATCTTGGGGTTCAAACAGACCCACCAGCCTAGCCCTTGGATTAATGATTATGGTCAGTTCTCGTTGATGCCTATGAGCGGAGAGCTAAAACTTTCGGAGCGTGATCGTGCCTCTTGGTTCTCTCACAAATCCGAGACCGTGCAGCCTCACTATTATAGCGTCTACCTCTCGGAGTATAATCTTACGACCGAGATCACACCCACCGAACGTTGCGCCTATTTCCGTTTCACTTTTCCCGAGAGCGAAAATTCTTATGTTGTGATTGATGCTTTCGATCGTGGCTCTTCGGTGGAGATTATCCCGTCCCAGAATAAGATTGTGGGCTATACCACACGCAATAGTGGTGGTGTACCCGATAATTTCAAGAACTACTTTGTGGTGATCTTCGATAAACCTTTTGCCTATACCACCGTGTGGGATAAGTACAAAGAGGTCGATGATCTTTTGCAGATCGAATCATCACACGCTGGGGCGGCTATTGGCTTTGCCACCGAGCGAGGTGAGGTGGTTCATGCTCGTGTTGCCTCTTCGTTTATTAGCCTAGAACAGGCGGAGCGCAATCTCGATGAGATAGGCTCTCGCTCTTTCGACCAAGTGAAGGAGGCTGGTCGTGATCGTTGGAATGATGTTTTGGGTCGTATCGAGGTCAATGCTCAGGGCGAAGATGTCGACCATTTAGAGACTTTCTACTCTTGTCTTTATCGTTCGGTTCTTTTCCCTCGTATGTTCTATGAGTTTGATGCTAAGGGCAATCCAATCCATTATAGCCCATATAATGGCGAGGTGTTGTCGGGTTATATGTTCACCGATACGGGTTTTTGGGATACGTTCCGTTGCTTGTTCCCTTTTGTCAATATGCTTTACCCTTCGATGGGCGAGAAGATGCAAGAGGGTCTGCTGAATGCCTATCTCGAAAGTGGGTTCTTCCCCGAATGGGCTAGTCCTGGTCACCGTGGATGTATGGTGGGTAATAACTCTGCTTCGGTTGTGGCCGATGCCTATATCAAAGGAATTACAACGGTCGATGCTCATAAGATGTTCGAGGGGTTGATCTCGGGTGCTAATAGTGTTCACCCACGGATATCTTCGACAGGTCGTGCCGGTTGGGACTATTATAATGATCTGGGCTATGTTCCTTACGATGTTAAGATCAACGAAAATGCGGCTCGTACCTTGGAATATGCCTATGATGATTGGTGTATCTGGCAGATGGGCAAAAAATTAGGTGTTGACGATAGTGTAATAGATGTCTACAAACAGCGTAGCCAGAATTATCGTAACCTTTTTGATGCCGAGACTGGATTGATGCGTGGTCGCAATGCCGATGGTTCGTTCCAGAATCCTTTTAACCCGTTCAAGTGGGGTGATGCCTTTACCGAGGGTAATAGTTGGCATTACACTTGGTCGGTGTTCCATGATGTTCAGGGGTTGATTGATTTGATGGGTGGCAAAGAGGCCTTTGTGAAGAATCTTGACACCGTTTTTGAGTTGCCTCCTGTGTTCGATGAGAGCTACTATGGTAGTGTGATCCATGAGATCCGTGAGATGGAGGTGATGAATATGGGTAACTATGCGCATGGCAATCAGCCGATTCAGCATATGATCTACCTCTATAACTATGCTGCCGAGCCATGGAAGGCTCAGTATTGGTTGCGTGAGGTGATGGATCGTATGTATTTGCCAACTCCCGACGGATATTGTGGCGACGAGGACAATGGTCAGACTTCGGCTTGGTATGTCTTCTCGGCTTTGGGCTTTTATCCTGTTTGTCCTGCTACGGATGAGTATGTCTTGGGCACTCCTTATTTCAAGGATGTGACTTTACATTTTGAGGATGGTCGCACACTTGATATTCTGGCTCCTGATAATAGCACGGAGAATCGTTATATTCGTCGTATGTCTTATAATGGCGTGGAGTATGGTTTGAATTATTTGAATCACTCTCAGCTTGTTTTGGGTGGGGAGTTGTTGTTTGAGATGGATGATAAGCCTAATACAGAGCGTGGTACGGGGGCTGAGTCTGCTCCTTATTCGATGTCTCGATAGGGCGTTTGAGGTGGCGAAATTTTATAGATATGGTGTAGTTCTCGGACGGCTGTCGGTGTGGCTCGTAAGCCTTTAGGTTTACGGGGCTCGGGGCGTGTGGGAGCCGTCCGCCCCGTAGATTTTTCTGGCGAAAAATCCGCTATCGCAATTGAACCATTTTATCCTAGAAGATATTGATTGTTCTGGGACACTCGGGTATTTTCTGGGACTCTTGCTGGGTCATGTGCTACTTTAGTAGTGCAGGACTCCCGTGGGGGTCGCTATTAGAGCATTTCTATCCCCTAAGTTATAGAGAGTTCAAACACAACTAACTTCTCACCTGACCGTTACCAACAATAATATATTTATAGGTGGTAAGCTCCGCCAATGCCATAGGGCCTCGTGCATGTAACTTCTGAGTACTAATGCCAATCTCTGCCCCAAATCCAAATTGTGCACCATCGGTAAATGCCGTAGAGACATTAACATATACACAAGCGGCATCGACCATAGAACAAAAATAATCCTGATGTGAGCAATCCTCACTAACAATAGCCTCACTATGACCCGAACTATACTCAGAAATATGCTCGACCGCCTCCTCCAAAGAAGATGTGGTCTTGACAGATAGTTTGTAATCCAAAAACTCCTGCCCATAATGCCCCTGCTCACTTGGCAACAACAACTCCGTTGGATAGCAGTCTCGAAGCACAGCAAATGACTCACAATCGGCATAGATAGTAACACCTTTAGCCGAAAGAGGTGCGCATATAGAAGCCAAATTAGATAACTGACTCCGATCGACAACCAAACAATCCAAAGCATTACAAACACTAACACGTCGAGTCTTAGCATTCTCGACAATAGCTCGTGCCCGATCAACATCGGCAAATTGATCAATATAGGTGTGGCAAACCCCAGCCCCAGTCTCAATAACCGGAACCCGAGAGTTCTCTCGAACATAGTTTATCAACGAACTACCCCCACGAGGAATAATCAAATCTACATAACCCACCGCCGACAAAAGAGCCGCCGTAGCCTCCCGATCGGCCGGAAGCAAAGTAACAACACGAGGGTCAATCTCCTGCTCTCGCAGTACCTGAGTAATCAAAGAGACAATAGCGTGGTTGGAGTGACGAGCATCGCTCCCCCCTTTGAGAATACACCCATTGGAACTCTTGAAACACAAAGCAAAAACATCAAAACTAACATTAGGTCGTGACTCATAAATCACCCCCACAACCCCAAAAGGAACACGACGCTTCGAGATCACCATACCATTATCTCGCTGCCAACTATCAATCACCTCACCAACGGGAGACGAAAGAGTCGAAACGTGTATCATATCCTGAGCAATAGAGTCCAATCGCTCCGAGGTCAAAAGCAAACGATCATAGAGAGGGTTCTCTCGATCATAAGCCGCCAGATCAAGACTATTAGCCCTGAGAATAGACTCTTTATTTTCGATGATAGAGCGTGAGAGAGCCACCAAAACCGAATCAATCTTCTGCTGCGTGAGTCGTATCAGTGATCGTGAGGCCGAGAGAGCCTCCGAAAAAACAGTTGTTAAATCCATCTTCTATATTCTTATGTTTTTAATTATTCTTCGATATACAGATAGTCATAGTGTATAATAGGCTTTAGACCTCTCACCCCTGCACTTTCACGTGCTTGGGTGCTGTCGACACTAATACGTCCAACGCCCACCGATTGCCCATCACCAGAGGCCACAATCACAATATCGTTCTTCTCGAACTCCCCCTCGACAGAGACAACCCCCACAGGCAACAAGCTAGTGGCAGTGGTCGACAGAAGAGCCGCCAAAGCATTGTCATCGACCACAATACGCCCCTTGGCAAAACCATCACTATGAGCAATCCAACGCTTGATACTCGATACCGCACGCTCAGAAGGGGTGAATCGTGTGCAAACCACATCCTGCCGATCAAGGATCAATCGTGTGAGTATATCTCCACGAGTACCATTGGCAATAATCACCTCGATCCCCTCGTCGGCAACCTTGCGAGAGATGCGACTCTTGGTCAACATCCCCCCACGTCCAAACTCCGACCGTGTAGTAGAGATAAATTGCGAAAGATCACTCGACGAGGAGTCGACCCGACGGATCACCTGAGACCCTTCGAGCGAAGGATCGGCATCATAAACCCCATCAATATTGCTAAGGATAATCAGTGCATCGGCATCCATCATCGTAGCCACCAACCCCGAAAGTTCATCATTGTCGGTAAACATCAACTCGGTGACCGATATAGTATCATTTTCGTTGACAATTGGGATAACCCCATTTTCGAGCATCGTACGCATACAGTGCTGCTGGTTGAGGTAGTGCAGACGAGAACTGAAAGACTCTTTGGTGGTGAGCACCTGTCCGCAGATTGCCCCTTTGTCCCTAAAGAGGTTATAGTATCTATTTAGGAGTTTGACCTGCCCAATGGCCGAATAGAGTTGACGTTGCGATACCGAGTCAAGTTTTTTGACCTTTGGGGTAATTTCGCTACGTCCCGAAACCACGGCTCCCGACGAGACTACAATCACTTCGATACCTGCATTTTGCAGTTCGACAAACTGGTCTACCAAAGCCGAAAGTCGTGTGGTGTCTAGTGTTCCATTTTTGTGTGTTAAGACGTTGCTTCCTATTTTGACTACTACTCTTTTGTATTCTCTTTTCATTATCTGACTTCTGTTCTAATTTTCGGGTGTAAATATAGTTATTTTAGACTGTTTTCTCGCACTTCCTCTCAAAAAAAAGCTGAGAAAAGAGCTTGGTGTAATAGATAAATTAGATGTTGAAATATGTGTAATTTATGCAAAAAGTCTCGCTGTCTCAATTCGGAATTTATTAGCCTAGAAGATATGGTATGTTCTCGGACGGCTGTCGGTGTGACCCGTGCTACTTTAGTAGTACGGGGCTCCCGACGGGGGGA
>JAWXTL010000003.1:0-21335 GCA_044433565.1 Rikenellaceae bacterium
TTGAACCATTTTGCCCTAGAAGATATTGATTGTTCTGGGACGCTCGGGTCTTTTCTGGGACTCTGCTGGGTCATGTGCTACTTTAGTAGTATGGGGCTCCCGTGGGGGAGCGTCCGCCCTGCTGACTTTTCTAGCGAAAAGTCTCGCTATCGCAATTGAAAATACCTCTTCCCTAAAACTGAATTATGAAAATACTTTGCGCCCCCCGAAACCTTGTCGAAGACTCGACAAGGTTTTTTTGTCGGGTGGGGGGCGAGAACAATCTAGCCTCTGATACAAAAGACTCTGACCACAAGGAAACATAGCTCCAACCCCAGAGCCTCAACCGCAGGGAACTGTGGAGGCTTTTTGAAAAAACGCCCAACCGACCAAAAACTTTTGTCCAGAATAAACCCCTTCCAAGGGGTTTATTCTTCATTAGAACGCCCCAAACGTTTTATCCCCAAAATCTTTAGACCACTCTTTTAGCCGTCCGCCCCGTAGAGATTTACCTTCACCAGAAGGCAAAATCTCTGCTATCGCAATTGCTGATTCCTCTGAGCCTAAAAACAAAACAGCCAGAGCAATTAGCTCTGGCTGCATAAAAATATATCTATGACCAATTGCCCTATTTCACAATTGTACCAATATTCTCACCACTAGTCACCTTCTCAAGGTTACCCGGAGTGTCCATATCAAATACTATAATTGGCAAACCATTCTCCATACACATAGTAAATGCCGTAAGATCCATCACCTTCAAACGCTTCTCAATAACATCCGAAAACGAAATCTCTGAATATTTTGTCGCCCCAGGATCTTTCTCTGGATCGGCAGTATAAATACCATCAACACGTGTACCCTTCAACAAAAGATCAGCCCCAATCTCAACACCACGTAGTGCCGAAGCCGTATCGGTAGTAAAGAATGGATTACCCGTGCCGCCACCAATAATCACAACATAACCCTGCTCCATATATTCCACCGCCTTGAACTTGCTGTAAATCTCACCAACAGGAGCCATATTGATCGAAGTGAGAACCTTAGATGGTTGCCCCACATTCTCTAGTGCCGACTGCAATCCCAAAGAGTTGACAATCGTAGCCAACATACCCATCTGATCGCCACGCACACGGTCGAAACCTTTGCCCACACCACTCATTCCACGGAAGATGTTACCTCCGCCAATCACAATACCCACCTGAATACCACTCTGAGCAATCTTCTTGATCTGTTGGGCATAGCTTACCAACATCGAAGGGTCAATACCATACTGTTGACTTCCTTGTAGCGATTCACCGCTAAGTTTTAGTAAAATTCTTTTGTACATAATGTATCACTATTTATTTAATAAATTCCAAATTTGATCTATCTGAGGGGTTAGGATAATCTCTGTACGACGATTTGATGCACGAGCCGTAGCACTACTCCCTGATACCAATGGCAGATATTGCGAACGCCCCGAAGCGATAATTCTTATGGGGTCGATCCGACTGTTTCGAGTCATAACACGCACCACTTCTGTTGCACGTTTGCAACTCAGATCCCAGTTGTCGACGATCTGAGCATCCGAACGAGCGATATATCCTGTGTTGTCGGTATGTCCTTCGATCGTAATGTTTATGGTTGGGTTATCTGCTAGAACTTCCGAAAGTCGTAGAATTGCACGAATACCCTCGGCCGATAGTTCTGACTTGCCCGATTCAAAAAGCAATTTCTCTTCGAGCGAGACATAAATGCGACCATCACGAGTGGTAACACTCAACCCACGGTCATTAAAACTAGATAGGGCATCCTCGATAATTTGATTAATCTCGAAGAGCCTTGCCTCTCGTTGCGCCAATAGGTTTTCTAGCTCTGCCGAACGATCACTTTGCGCATTTTTCTGACCCGATAGTCGATCGACTTGCTCTTGTAGATCTTCGTTTTCTTGGCGGAGTTGCTCATAGTTCATTTGGTAACCGATCAATTCTGCTTTGGTGTTGCGGTAATTTTTGGTGGTGACGCAACCATTCACCAGAGGCATTATCGCCGCAAGGAGGATAATGAGTCGTATTCTGGTTGTTTTCATTCTATCGGGGTGTTAGATATTGATCCATTTTAGTATCTCTTTTTTGATTGAGTGTGAGTCGATTTGGCACTCTTGTTTTTGTTGGGCTGCTGTGGCTTGTTCGACAAAGTGGTCTGGGACTCCTAGTCTTACGACTTTTGGTGGATTTTCCCATTGCGAATAGTATTCGAGAATGGCCGAACCAACACCTCCATCCCTCACTCCGTTTTCGACTGTGATAATGGTCTTGAGCGACTTTCCTATCTCCTCTAGCATATTATGATCTAGGGGTTTTGCGAAGCGTAGATCGTAGTGGGTTATGTTCATCCCCTTCTCTTGTTTTAGCTGCTCGATGGCTGCTGTGGCTTCACTTGCCAATTCTCCTAGCGAGAGGATTCCTATCGACTCATCACCTTGATTCAATAGACGAGAGCTTCCGATCTCTACCTTTTCGAGTGGCTGATCTAGCACCGTAGCCGAGAATGCTCCACCCCTAGGGTAGCGAATAACAAAGGCAGCTTTATATCCACCCTGCGATGCTGTGTACATCATATTACGTAGTTCTAGGGCATCGGCTGGAGCCGAGATAATCACATTCGGAATGCTTCGCAATAGTGCAATATCAAAGACTCCGTGATGGGTCGAACCATCCTCGCCGACCAATCCTGCACGGTCGAAACAGAAGATCACCTCAAGAGATTGAATCGCTACGTCGTGTATGATATTGTCTACCGAACGTTGGGAGAACGAGGAGTAAATATTACAAAATGGTACAAGCCCTTTGGCGGCCATTCCTGCTGCAAATGTAACTGCATGACCTTCGGCAATCCCCACATCGAATGCACGATCGGGCATCTGCTCCATCATAATTCCTAGCGAACATCCAGTTGGCATGGCAGGTGTGATACCCACAATGCGCTGGTTGGCTTGGGCAAGTTCGACTATCGTGTAGCCAAAAATATCTTGGAAACGAAGTTTATCAGTAGGTTTTGGTTTTTCGCCTGTCGTTGGGTCGAAAATTCCAGGTGCGTGCCACTCTGTTTGATTCTTCTCGGCTGGAGCGTACCCCTTACCTTTGACGGTCAACACGTGCAGGAGCTTTGCCCCTGGTAGATCCCGTAGTTTTTCTAACCGTTTGACCAATAGTTCGATATTGTGACCATCCACAGGCCCAAAATAGCGAAATCCAAATGACTCAAACAGATCGCCTTGGTGCATAAAGAATGATTTGGTGCTATCGGCCACCTTCTGCAAAAAACGCTGCAACTTTGGTGTGCGACTAAAAACCTTCCAAACGTGATTCTTGAAGCGATTATATTTGCGTGAGGTGCTGATTTTCATCAGATAATCTTTCAGAGCACCCACATTTGGGTCAATCGAGATATTATTATCGTTGAGAATAACCAGCATATCACTCTGCGAGGCATTGTTGAGAGCCTCAAAAGCCAATCCGCCACTCATCGAACCATCACCAATAATAGCCACCACTTTTTTATCTTCGTTTTGCAACTTTGAAGCAGTTGCCATACCCAGAGCTGCCGAGATCGACGTTGAGGCATGACCCACACCAAAAGCATCGTACTCACTCTCCGAACGTTTAGGGAAACCACTAAGCCCTCCCTTTTTGCGATTGGTAACAAACCTCTCACGACGACCCGTAATAATCTTATGAGCATAGGCCTGATGACCTACGTCCCATACCACCGAGTCAGAGGGGGTGTCATAGACATAATGAATAGCTACGGCCAACTCCAATGCACCCAAAGAAGAACCCAAGTGTCCGGGGTTCCCCGAAACACTCTCAATGATAAATCTTCTGAGCTCTTGGCAGTAATCTTTCAATTGGCTAATCTCTAGTTTTTTGAGATCCTCCGCAGAGTTTACTTTATCGAGATATTTAGTTTGCTTTTCTTCCATACACTTCATACATTATACAAAGGTACAATTTTTGGATTAACTTTCGACCATTTCGCCCGTATTTTTTATCTTCCGCCCCACTCTTTAGCGTAGAGGGTTGATTTTCTCACGTCTGATTTGCGATATTGCACGACCCGAGAGTTTGCTTTCGAGCCATGAGATAATATCGAGGTAGAAGAATGGTCGTTGCTGGTAGGGGTGACTCTCTAGGGGTTTTAGCTCGTTGTATAGCCTTTGCAACTCCGATTTGAACTCCGAGGCATAGATGCGTGTAATGCGACGTAAGAAGCCGATTATTGCCTTCTGTACGGCGTTCATATCGTTGTTTTTGACAATAAACGTATAAACCGAACGAATCTGATAGTCAAGTGTTTTGTCATCTCCGATTTCGTATGATGCAATGAGATTCAAGATACGAGCAAAGACCTGAAGGTCACGCCTGAACGTTGGGTTGCGTACCCCAATAATCTTCTGGAGGTAGAAAATGCAACGCCTATAATCCTCACTCCCAAAATACAAACAAGCGATCTTATAATAGAGCAACATTTTGTGATGTTGGTCTACAAAATCAGCCCAACGCTCCACAAACTCATCGACCTCCCCCGAGAGATAAGTTCCCGCTTTGAATTCGCCCGTCAGAAAGTGTAGATTTGCCTTCGAGAGCAACATGGTTAGCTCGATAGCAATACGTGCTTTGTTGTTTTTTGGAAGGATGGTTTGCGCTTCGTTTTCGAGTTTGTCGATCAGCTCTTTCATGGGCTTCTCTTGACGTGTCATCAACATTATATCGAGCAGCCTCGAACACGAACGGATATACATATCGTAGTATAATGTTTTGAACTCTTTGCGCTCCTCGAAGAGATTGTTCCAGCTTTTTGTCCAGCGATAACATCTCAAAAAATCATATTGAATATAGCTATACCACATTCGGCATTGATAGTAGTACTGCAATTCAAGGAAATCCATGGTCGAGCTATCGAAGCTATTGATCCGATCCGAGAAATAGGATATGATCATTTGACTATCTTTTTGCGAACGCATATATCCCAACTTTAGGTTGAGGTTATAGAGCTGGATGGCAAGGTTGGATAGTTCGTTGATATTGCATATCTTTTGGGTTAGCATATTCGACTGCTGACTCAATATCTCCATTCTGGTATTGGTCGATCGGCTCATATAGATCAGTTCGACCCGTTTCTCGAACTCCACCACCTCTAATGCTAGGGTATAGAATTGCCCTGCGAGAGCCATCTCTTTGGCTTTGTCGGCCATTTTTAGACACTGCGTAACTAGTGCCTTGTCGAAGAGGATCGAGGCAAAGGTTATCATCTGACGAATCTCGCCCGAAGGCTCGTTGGTCGAGTATAGTCCCGAGAGACTAAGCAGAATTTGTTTGTATAGGTGCGCTTTGAGGTTGGGGAGTTGAACCTTTGTGATCTCAGGACATTTTTCGAGAATACGTTGCTGATCGAGCGTGTCGAATTTTTCGACCGCTTCGTATAGCGACATAAACTTTGCGTTGGAGCCCGAAGCCCCTAGTCGTGAGACATATAGTCTAAAGTTTCGTTTTTCGGCCTTGGTGAGACCTTGGATAAGGGTAAGTAGCATAATAGTGCAAAAATAATAAAAAACATTTGAAATCTGCTAAATTCTCCCTACATTTGTGGTTTGATACGAACGTTATAATCATACCTTTTAAATGGAAGACAAATCAAGATACGCACAGCGTGGTGCCTCGTCGGGCAAAGAAGATGTACATAAGGCGATAAAGAATATCGACAAAGGGTTGTTCCCCAAAGCATTCTGCAAGGTAGTTCCTGACTATTTCACTGGTTCCGAAGATCACTGTATTGTGATGCACGCCGATGGCGCAGGTACTAAATCCTCTTTGGCCTATATGTATTGGAAAGCAACAGGTGATCTTTCGGTTTGGAAGGGTGTTGCTCAGGATGCGATTGTGATGAATACAGATGATCTGCTTTGTATTGGTGCAACCGACAATATTGCTATTAGTTCGACTATTGGTCGTAATAAGCGTTTGATTCCTGCCGAGGTGATCTCGACCATTATCAATGGCACCGAGGAGTTTTTGCAGACTATGCGTGACTTTGGTGTTAATATTATCTCGACTGGCGGCGAAACTGCCGATGTGGGGGATCTTGTTCGCACTATTATTATTGACTCAACTGTGACGGCTCGTATGGAGCGTAGCAAGGTGATTACCTGTGATGGTATTACTGCGGGTAAAGTGATCGTGGGGCTTTCGAGTTCGGGTCAGGCAACCTATGAGACTCGCTATAATGGCGGTATGGGTAGCAATGGTTTGACTTCGGCTCGTCATGATGTCTTCTCTAACGAATTGGCTACGGCTTATCCTGAGACTTATGATAATGGACTTCCTTCGGATTTGATCTATACGGGGTCGTATGGTATTACCGATGCTGTCGAGGGGGTTAGTGTCGATGCTGGGCAGTTGGTTCTTTCGCCAACACGTACTTATGCTCCTATTATTACCAAGATTTTGAGTGAATGTCGCTCGGCAATTGGCGGTATGATCCACTGTACGGGTGGTGGTCAGACCAAAGTGCTTCACTTTGCAGGTGATGTGCATATCATCAAAGATAATATGTTTGAGGTTCCGCCTTTGTATAAGATGATCCAAGGGCAGTCGGCAACTCCATGGCAAGATATGTACAGAGTCTTTAACATGGGTCACCGTATGGAACTTTATGTCGATCCAGCCGCAGCGCAAGAGATCATCGAGATCAGTCGCTCGTTTAATGTCGATGCTCAGATTATTGGTCGTGTAGAGTCCTCAGCGAGTAAGATCCTCACTATCGGAGATTACACCTACACGAAATAGGCTCTTGCGTTTTAGAAAAATATAAAAACAACATATAAATAACTAATTAATACAAATGTCGTCTGTAATTACAATCAAAAAAGGACTCGACATCAAACTTCAAGGCGAAGCAGAAAAAACACTCGCTAAAGCCGCTATGGCTTCAAGCTATGCTATTTGCCCAGATCAGTATATCGGTGTAACACCGAAACTGCTGGTAAAGGCAGAAGATACAGTGAAAGTGGGTACGCCATTGTTTTTTGATAAATCGAATCCAGAGATCCTCTTTACATCTCCAGTTAGTGGAACAGTCAAAGAGATCCAACGTGGCGAGAAACGTAAAATTCTTTCTGTGGTTATCACCCCCGATGGTGAGATGAGTAGCGAGACTTTTGCAGTTAAACCTATTGCCGAAACCTCAGTCGAGGAGATTAAAGAATTGATGTTGAAATCGGGTCTGTGGCCATCGCTTATTCAACGTCCGTTTGGGTTGATTGCCAACCCTCAAGAGACTCCACGTGACATCTATGTTTCGGCTCTTGACACAGCACCACTTGCTGTGGATGTTAATTTTATTCTTCAGAACCAGCGGGAGAGTTTCCAAGCAGGTCTTGATGCTTTGAGTAAGCTTACTAGCGGAGAGGTACATCTTTCGATCGGTAGTGATGTTTCGACCGGTACGCTTAGTCAAGTTAAGGGTGCTGCGATTCATTCTTTTGCGGGGAAACATCCAGCAGGTTTGGTTGGTACTCAGATCGCTATGACTAAGCCTATTGCCAAAGGCGAGACGGTTTGGACTATCGAGCCTCAGCATGTGGTTATGATTGGTAAGTTGATGCTTTCGGGCAAGGTCGATTTCGAGAAGATTGTGGCTTTGGCTGGTTCTCAGTTCAAGAAGAACCATTATGTTCGTGTGATCTCTCATGCGGCGATTGATAGCGTGGCTTCTGGTGTCGAGGATAATAGCCGTTTGATTAATGGCAACCCTCTTTCGGGTCGGAAGATCGACAAGGGTGGCTATGTTGGTTTCTATGGTAATGCTATTTGTGCAATTCCTGAGGGCGATTACTTTGAATTTGTTGGTTGGGCAATGCCTCGCTTCAAGAAATTCTCTGCCTCACGTGGCTATTTTAGCTGGTTGACTCCTAAAAAGAAATATGATCTTGATACTAATATCAATGGTGGTGAACGTGCATTTGTTATGAATGGTATCTATGAAGATGTTACTCCGATGGATATTTATCCTGTATATCTGCTCAAAGCGGTTATGGCTGGTGATATAGACAAGATGGAGAATCTGGGTATCTATGAGGTTATCGAAGAGGATCTCGCTCTTTGTGAGTTTATCTGCCCTAGTAAAATCGAGTGGCAACAGACCCTACGTGATGGTATTACCAAAATGATTAAAGAACTCTAAACACTACACAAGGATATGAAATTTATACGTAAATATATTGATAAGATAAAGCCAAATTTCGAGCCAGGAGGTAAACTTGCCAAATTCCACTCGACTTTTGATGCTTTTGAAACATTCCTTTTTGTACCTAATACTACAACTCAAAAAGGGGCGCATATTCGTGATGCGATAGATCTTAAACGTACGATGTCTATCGTGGTTTTGGCTCTTGTTCCTGCTCTTTTGTTTGGTATGTACAATGTGGGTTATCAGCACTCAGCAGCACTAGGTGTTGCTCAGGGTTTCTTTGCCGATTTTTGGTTCGGTTTTTTGGAGGTTTTGCCTTTGATTATTGTCTCTTATGTTGTGGGATTGGGTATTGAGTTTATTTTTGCTCAGATTCGTCACCACGAGGTAAATGAGGGATTTTTGGTATCGGGTATTTTGATCCCTATGGTTATGCCTGTTGACTGTCCTCTTTGGATGGTTGCTGTGGCTACGGCTTTTGCTGTTATCATTGGTAAAGAGGTATTTGGTGGTACGGGGATGAATATTTTGAACCCAGCCCTTTTGGCTCGTGCTTTTGTATTCTTTGCCTATCCTACTAAAATCTCGGGTAATACTATCTGGGTTTCGGGCTTGACCGATGGTTCGGCTGTGGCGGTTGATGGTTTCTCGGGTGCTACTCCTTTGGCTTTGGCTCCTGATGCTATGACCAATGGTGGCGTTGTTGATTGGGCTTCACAACCAGTTTGCGATTGGTTTATGGGTTTCATGCCAGGTTCTATTGGTGAGACTTCTACGATTGCTATCCTTTTGGGTGCTGCTCTTTTGCTTTTTACGGGTGTGGCTTCTTTTAAAGTTATGTTCTCGGTATTTGCTGGAGGATTGCTTACAGGTTTGATGTTTAATGCTATTGGTGCTAACACCTATATGGATATGCCTGCTTATTATCACTTGGTGATTGGTGGCTTTGCTTTTGGTGCTGTGTTTATGGCTACCGACCCTGTCACTGGTTCTCAAACCTCTAAGGGTAAATGGATCTATGGTTTCTTGGTTGGTGTACTGGCGGTTCTGATCCGTGTGGTCAACCCAGGTTACCCTGAGGGTATGATGCTTGCTATTCTGTTTATGAATGTGATGGCTCCATTGATCGACCATTATGTGGTAGAGAGCAATATCAAACGTCGCCAAAAACGTGCTGTTGCACTTAGTAAATAATTGTATTACCCTATAAATTATAACAGATAAGAAAATGAATAGAAATAGTAATACATACACTATCATCTACGCCACTGTTCTAGTGGTAGTCGTAGCGGCGGTACTATCATTCGCTGCCGTGATGTTGTCGGAACCTCAAGCAGCCAATGTTTTGATCGAGAAAAAAGGTGCTATCCTTAGCTCGATTGGGCAGGGTCAAGATGCCTCTTCGGCAGCCAACAAAGAGAGCTATGTGAACGAAGAATTCTCTAAATATATCACTAAAACATTTTTTGTTGATGCCCAGGGTAAAGTCACCGAGGCAGACGAAAAATCTTTGCTAGATGCTCTGGGCAACCTGCCTGAGATCTTTGCTAAGGGTGATGCACTACCTGTTTTTGAATCAAACGAAGGTACTTATATTGTTCCCATCACTGGTAAAGGTCTTTGGGGTGCAATCTGGGGCTATATCGCTATTGCCTCTGATGGTAATACTATCTTGGGTGCCACTTTCGACCACAAGAGCGAAACCCCAGGTTTGGGTGCCGAAATCGCAACCGAAGATTTCAGCCGTGAGTTCAAAGATAAAAAGCTATTCGAGAATGGCGAGTTTGTATCTATCGACCTAGTAAAAGGTGGTGGTGCTTCAACCTCACACGAGGTAGATGCTGTATCGGGCGGTACTCTAACATCGAACGGTGTCCGTGATATGTTGAAATCGTGTCTGGGACAATATGCTCCATTCTTCAAATTGCTACAAAACTAATCTTCTTAAAAGAAACAGAAAGAAAATGGGACTATTCTCTAAGAAAAATATACAGGTATTGACCCAACCATTTGGTCAAAACAACCCTGTAATCGTACAGATCCTAGGTATCTGTTCGGCATTGGCGGTCACAGCAAAGCTAAAACCCGCTTTCGTTATGGCACTTTCGGTAATTGCAGTTACCACGGTTGCCAACCTTATCATCTCGCTTTTGCGTAATACGATCCCAGGTCGTATCCGTATTATTGTTCAGTTGGTTGTGGTTGCGGCTTTGGTTATCTTGGTCGACCAAGTGCTTAAAGCCTATGTTTATGATGTATCTAAGCAACTTTCGGTATTCGTAGGTTTGATTATTACTAACTGTATTATCATGGGTCGCCTTGAGGCTTTTGCTCTTGGCAACAAACCTTGGCCTTCGTTCCTTGACGGACTTGGTAATGGTATTGGTTATGGTTTGATCCTCGTTATCATTGGTTTTGTTCGTGAGCTATTTGGTTCGGGCACACTATGGGGTTACCAAGTAATTCCTGATTGGGCTTATGAGCATGGCTACTCTAATAATGGTTTGATTATCTTGCCTCCAATGGCACTTATCATCACCGGTATCATCATCTGGGTGCACCGTAGTACTAACAAATCTCTTCAGGAGAAGAATTAAACGCATAAGAAAAAATGGAAAACTTACTAAGTTTATTTGTAAAGTCGATCTTTGTCGACAATATGGTTTTTGCCTTCTTCTTTGGTATGTGCTCTTACATTGCCGTGTCGAAGACTGTAAAAACAGCTATGGGATTGGGTCTTGCGGTTATCTTTGTAATGATCGTTACGGTGCCTATCAACTACTTGCTTAATGAATATGTACTCGAAAAAGGTGCTTTGAGTTGGGTCTCAGCAGAGATGGCTGATGTTGACCTTTCGTTCCTTTCGTTTATTATTTTTATTGCTGTAATTGCCTCTATCGTTCAGCTGGTCGAGATGATTGTCGAGAAATTTGCCCCTGCTCTTTATAGCTCATTGGGTATCTTCTTGCCACTTATCGCTGTGAACTGTGCTATCCTTGGTGGTTCGCTCTTTATGCAAGAGAGAGCATATTCGGGTGTTGCCGAAGCTTCGGTATTTGCACTGGGTTCGGGTATCGGTTGGTGGTTGGCAATCATTGGTATTGCTGCAATCCGTGAGAAATTGACTTACTCTAACGTACCAGCTCCACTTCGTGGTGTGGGTATCACCTTTATCGTTACGGGTTTGATGGGTATGGCATTTATGATCTTTATGGGTGTCCAATTATAATCGTTGATTTTTAAAGAAAAAGAATTATGGATATTACAACAACAATGTTAGCAGCGGTGGTTGGCTTTCTAGTGGTGACACTAGTATTGGTGGCTGTACTACTTTTTGCTAAAGCAAAACTTATCCCTTCGGGAAAGGTTAAAATTGATATTAATCACGGTGACCGTGAGTTGGAGGTTGAGAGTGGCTCAACACTTTTGAACACTCTTAGTGAGAATGGCATTTTCTTGCCTTCGGCTTGTGGTGGTGGTGGATCTTGCGGTATGTGTAAGGTTCAAGTTATGGAAGGCGGTGGAGAGATTCTACCTACCGAGACTAACTTTTTTACTCGTAAGCAGCAACAAGAGAAATGGCGTTTGGGCTGTCAGGTGAAGGTCAAAGAGGATATGAAGATCCATGTTGAGCCTGAGGTTATGGGTGTTAAGAAGTGGGAATGTGAGGTTGTCTCTAATGACAATGTTGCTACCTTTATCAAGGAGTTTGTGGTTAAATTGCCAGAGGGCGAGAACCTTAACTTCCGTGCTGGTGGTTATATTCAGGTTGATGTTCCTAAATATTTTGTTGACTTCTCTAAGGATATTGATATTCAGCAAGAGTATCGTTCTGATTGGGATAAGATGAATATCTGGGGCTTGACTACCACTAACAACGAGGAGACCTATCGTGCTTATTCGATGGCTAACCACCCTGCCGAGGGTAATATCGTTATGTTGAACATACGTATTGCTACTCCACCTTGGGATCGTGCTGCTGGTGACTTTATGAAGGTATCTCCAGGTATCTGTTCTAGTTATATTTTCTCTCGTAAGCCGGGTGATAAGGTTACTATTTCGGGACCTTATGGTGAGTTCTTTATGAAGGAGACTCCCAATGAGAAGATGTTTATTGGTGGTGGTGCTGGTATGGCTCCTATGCGTTCACACATCTTTGATTTGTTCTTGACCAAGAAGTGGGATAAGAAGGCTACTTTCTGGTATGGTGCTCGTTCTTTGCGTGAGATGTTCTATGTGGAGGATTTTGATCATATTAGCGAAAACTTCCCTAACTTCAATTATACTGTTGCGCTTTCGGATGCACAGCCAGAGGATAATTGGACTGGTAAGACTGGGTTTATCCATCAGGTTATTTATGATGAGTACCTAAGCAAACATGAGGCACCAGAGGACATTGAGTATTACTTGTGTGGACCTCCTATGATGATTGATGCAGTTGTTAAGATGCTTGATAATTTGGGTGTACCACCTGAGAATATTATGTATGATAACTTCGGTAGCTAGGGCTACTTGACATACGGTTGAACGAAAGACTCTCATTTTGGGGGTCTTTTGTTTTTTGTGTGAGGTGGGTTTGTAATCTTCTTTAAGGCTAAATTTTGGATTAAAATTTGGGGATGCGCAGCATATTGTATAGTTCCTGTCAGAGGAATATTCCAATTGCGATAGCGGAGATTTTACCTTCTTTAGAAGGGGAAATCTCTACGGGGCGGACGGCTCCCCCCGTCGGGAGCCCCGTAAACCCGATGGCTTTACGAGTCACACCGACAGCCGTCCGAGAACAATACTGCCCCCAAAGTTTCATTCCCCACCTTCCTAAAATAAAAAAGTGCTTACCCCTAAAAGAAGTAAGCACAATCTATATCCCCCCACCTACCAAAAAGTAGTAAGAGAGATCAAATCAAAAGACTAAAGTTTGTCCATCTTGAAAATATCATAATTGACAAAAACCTCAATAGCCTGATACTCAGCCATACCCAAAGCGTTATACAACTCAGCAGTAGCCTGTGTACGATCCTCAGCACGTTGCCAGAACTCACGCTTATCCTCACCAGGGAAAGGTACAATATCCTTCTGAGAAAGGTGACGATAAATAGCATGACGCTTTTTGATAACCTCGTCTGGTGACAATGGAACAGCCATATCAACCATATCAAGATCCCACTCCTGCCAAGCACCACGATATAGCCACATAGTCACGCTGTTTATCCACTCGTCTTTGCCCTCCTCAATAATCTGAGTCAAAGCAGCAAGTACAGCCTCAATACAAACACGGTGAGTACCATGTGGGTCAGAAAGGTCACCCGCAGCATAAATCTGATTAGGCTGCAAATCACGCAATAGTGCCTTGATAATATCAACATCGTCTTGACCTACCGAACCCTTCTTAACTGATCCAGTCTCATAGAAAGGCAGGTTCAAGAAGTGAACATTAGTCTTGTCGTTAAGACCGTAGTGGCGACAAGCCGCCTTAGCCTCACCACGACGAAGTGAACCTTTGAATTTGCGAAGCAACTCTGGTTCTGGCTCTCCTTTTACTTTGTTGGCTATGATCTCTTTGAACTGCTGGAATTGGTCACCCAAGCCGCATTCGGCTGCTGAATCCAAGAACTGAAGCACAACATCGTCATGTACTGCAATATTTCCCGAGGTCTCATAAGCCACGTGTACATCATGTCCTTGATCTACCAAGCGAAGGAAAGTACCACCCATCGAGATAACATCATCATCAGGGTGTGGAGAGAAGATAACCACTTTCTTAGGGAAAGGTGACGATTTCACTGGACGTGTAGTATCATCGGCATTTGGTTTTCCTCCTGGCCATCCCGAGATAGTGTGTTGAAGGTCGTTGAAAACTTGAATATTTATCATATCATAGGTAGACCCCACCTCTTCGATCATTTGACCTAGTGAGTTGTTGATATAATCTTGGTATGTAAGTTTTAGGATTGGTTTTTGAACTTTTTGGCACAACCACAAAACAGCTTTACGCACAAAACGAGGATCCCATTGGCAGCTACCTACGATCCATGGTGTGTGAACACGAGTTAGACCTGATGCAGCACCTTGGTCGATTACAAAGGTTACGTTGTGGTGTTTTTGCAATTGCGATGCTGGAGTTGTAAGATCTATATCTCCTTCGACTACGCTGACTATTGACTCTGCTTTTTCTTCGCCCCAACTCAACACTGCAATTTCGTTAGCCGATAGAATTGTTGCTAGTCCGATGGTTAGCGCGCGTGTTGGAACATTCTCTACACCTTGGAATGCGTTAGCTGCTATTTTGCGTGAGAAGTTGCTAAGTGCTACGGCACGGGTACGAGTGGTTGGATATGAACCTGATTCGTTTAGTGCCAATTGACCTTTGACACCCATAGCCAATAGTAGTAGGTCGATTCCACCTGCTGCCTCTATCTCTGCTTCGTATGCTTTGCAATACTCTGGAAGTTCTGCACTTGGCACTTCGCTATTTAGGGTATGGATGTTTTCGCTTTTGATATCCACTTGTGATAGTAGCTCTTCACGAAGGATGTGATTGTAGCTTTGGTTGTGTTCTGGGTCGATAGGGTAATATTCAAACACTGTAAATACTACAACATCTGCGAATGACAAACCTTCTTGTTTGTGCATTCTCACTAGCTCACGGTAAACACCCACTGTGGTTTGACCCGATGCAAGACCTAGTACACAGGCTTTTCCCTCTGCTCCTTTTTTGCGGATAAGATCTGCAACGCTTCGAGCGACCAACTCGCAACCGTCTGTTGCTGTGTCTACAATAGTTGTTGGGATTCTTTCAAAACGACTAATAATATCAAGAGGCTCAGCATCTGGAATTAGACCTGCTTGATTTTGTAATTTGTAACTACTCATTTTTTTTGATTGTTATGATATATTAATGACACAAATGTATGAATTTTAATTATCTTTACAAAAAAAATATTATGAAGAAACGGGTTGTAAATTTGTTTGGGATTAAATATCCTATAGTAAGTGGTGGTATGGTTTGGTGTAGTGGGCATCGTTTGGCTTCGGCGGTCTCTTTGGCTGGAGGTTTGGGGCTTATTGGTTCTGGTTCTATGCACCTTGACACTTTGCGTGAGCATATTGTGGCTTGTCGTTTGGCTGTTGGCGATTTGCCTTTTGGGGTTAATATCCCTTTGTTTTCGGCTGAGGCTGCTTCGGTTGTCGAGTTGGTTAAGGAGCTTGAAGTACCTGTTGTTTTTACCTCTGGTGGTAATCCTTCTTTATATACTTCCTCTTTGAAAGCGGCTGGGATTAAGGTCGTTCATGTTGTGGCTTCGGTGAAGTTTGCTCTCAAGGCTCAGGCTTCGGGGGTCGATGCTTTGGTTTGTGAGGGGTTCGAGGCTGGGGGACATAATGGTCGTGATGAGATTACTACTATGGTTCTTACTCGTGAGGTTGCTCAGGCGGTTTCAGTTCCTGTGATTGCGGCTGGGGGCGTTGCTTCGGGTGCTCAGTGGTTGGCTTGTGAGGCTTTGGGTGCCGAGGGGGTTCAGATTGGCTCTTTGTTTGCTTTGAGTGAGGAATCTTCGGCTCATCCTTCTTTCAAGGAGTTGTGCGTGGGATTGGGCGAGGGTAGTACTATGCTTTCTCTGAAGAGCTTGGTTCCTGCTCGTTTGGTTCGCAATGACTTTTATGATCTGGTTTCGGCTGCCGAGGCTCGTGGTGCTTCGGTCGAGGAGCTTCGTGAGATTTTGGGTCGTGGACGTGCTCGACGGGGTATGTTCGAGGGCGATCTTTCTCAGGGGGAGCTGGAGATTGGGCAGGTGGTCTCTTCGATTAATCGTGTTGATTCGGTTTCGGATATTGTCTCTCGTTTGGTTTCAGAATATAATCAGGCTCGTGAGAGTTTGTTGAGTGAATAGAGTTTATGGCATTGCAATTTGGTGAGTTTTCTTTGATCTCTTATATTAAGGATCTTTTTTCGGATATTCCCTCTGGTGATATTCTAACTATTGGTGATGATTGTTCGGTTTTGCCCTATTCGGGCGATCAGCTTTTGGTGGTGACTACCGATATGTTGGTCGAGGGGGTTCATTTTCTTCGAGATCGTATTTCGGCTTTTGAGCTTGGGGCAAAATCTTTGGCTGTTAATCTTTCGGATGTAGCCTCTATGGGGGCTTCTCCTTTGGGGGTTACTCTTTCTATTGCTGTTCCTTCGACTTTGGATGATGATTATATGAAGGAATTTCTTCGTGGGGTTCACTCTTCGGGGGTTTTGATGTTGGGGGGCGATACTACCTCTTCTTTAGATCGGTTTACTATTAGTGTTACGGCTTTGGGCTTGGTCTCTTCGGATTGTTTGAAGTTGCGCTCTGGGGCTCGGGTGGGCGATCGGATCTATGTTACTTCGGCTTTGGGTGATAGTGCGGCTGGGCTTTATTGTCTTATTAATGATCTTGACTCTGATGATTTGGATGTCAGCTCTTTGATTGCGGCTCATCATAATCCATCTGCTCATTTATCTCAGGGTTTAGCTTTGGGCTCTTTGCCTATGGTTCACTCTATGATGGATATTTCGGATGGCGTGGCTTCGGATTTGGTTCATATCTTGGAGGCTTCGGGATGCTCGGCACGTATTGATCTTTCGGCTATTCCTATTAGCGATTGTTTATCTCGGTTTTGTCGGTCACGAGATTTGGATCCGTTGCGCTTTTCTCTTTCCGGAGGTGAGGATTACTCTCTTTTGTTTACTGCCTCCGATGGTGATTTGGCTTTGGATTTCCCAGTTTTCCAGATTGGTGAGATTGTTGAGAGCTGTGGCAATTGCCACAAAATTGATTGGGGAGGGGAGTTTGATTTTCGGGGATTCACGCATTTTTAGCGTTAAAATTTGTTGTTTGGGTTATTTTGTTGTACTTTAGCCCTGTGATTATTAATTTTATAAAAAATATTATTATGCAAAAGACTACTAAATACTTTCTTTTATTGGTTTTCTCATTGTTGCTTTCTCTAGGCTCAACACGTGCTCAGGATAGTCGTAGTGGGTTAAATACTATTTCTATTAGCGGAGGCATGGTAAATGCTTATGATGGATTTGGTATGGGGATTGGCTTTAATTATGAGCGAGAGTTTGCTAATTGGCTAGGTCTTGAATTTTCGTATCATTATGAATATCAGGATAATTATCCTTCGGAGTACTCTTATCTTTTTGATATGAATGGCTATACTGTTCTTGACACTTATTATGATTACTCTTTTCCATTTGCTCGTGCACGTTGGAATGTTATCTCTTTGGGGCTGAATCTTTATCCTTTGAATCGCAAGGGTTCTAAGATCACTTTTGGTTTGGGGGTTGGCGTGATTTGTCAGGATATTGTCAAGGTAGATGTTTATGACCATGCTCGTTGTGAGCTCTACACCCAGACTTTGAATGATGTTACCTCTTATGGCTCTTTGAAGTTGGAGTATGAATATACTTTCCCTGCTGGGCTTGCTGTTGGTGTTGGCAGTCGTTTGAATGTTGTGGGCTATGAGAAGGTTTTGATGAGTCCTTATCTTTCTTTTGGTTACCGTTTTTAATTTGGGCTTTTTGGTTTGAGCTTTTGGGGTGTAATATTATTATACCCTTGGATATGTATTGTTCTCGGACTGCTGTGGGTGGTCGGAAGATTGAAAAGATTTTATTCTCGAAGATATGGAATGTTCTCGGACGGCTGTCGGTGTGTCCCGTGCTATGAAATAGTACGGGGCTCCCGACGGGGGGAGCCGTCCGCCCCGTAGAGATTTGCCTTCTGGTGAAGGCAAATCTCCGCTATCGCAATTGGAAATTCTTCTGATTAGAACGACCCCATAGTGCCTATGTTGTACCTATTAACAAAAAAGAGAGAGCACCATCCATATAGTACTCCCTCCCTCTAATAAATATCCTGTCACCTCTAATCCATCTTCAAAACAGCCAAGAAAGCCGACTGCGGAACCTCCACATTACCCACCTGACGCATACGCTTCTTACCCTTCTTCTGCTTCTCCAAAAGCTTACGCTTACGGGTAATATCACCCCCATAACACTTCGCCGTAACATCCTTACGCAAAGCCTTAACAGTCTCACGAGCAATAATTTTAGCCCCAATAGCCGCCTGAATAGCAATATCAAACTGCTGACGTGGAATCAACTCCTTGAGCTTCTCACACATTTTACGACCGAAATCATAAGCGTTGTCACGATAGATCAAAGCCGAAAGTGCATCGACAGGTTCGCCATTCAAAAGGACATCCAACTTGGCTAGTTGCGAAGGCTGATAACCAATCTGATGATAGTCAAACGAAGCATAACCACGTGAGATTGATTTCAACTTATCGTAGAAATCAAAGACAATTTCGGCCAATGGCATCTCGAAATTGACCTCCACACGGTCGGTCGTAATAAAGTTCTGGCTCTTTAGGTTACCACGCTTGGCAATACATAGTGTCATTACATTACCCAAATATTCGGTCTTGGTAATCACCTGAGCATTGATATATGGCTCTTCGATATGGTCGATCAATGTTGGCTCTGGTAGTCCCGATGGGTTGTGAATCGAGAAGGTCTCTCCTTTGGTGGTAAAAACATTATATGATACGTTGGGTACGGTGGTGATAACATCCATATCAAACTCACGATATAGACGTTCTTGGATAATCTCCATATGCAGCAGCCCCAAGAATCCGCAACGGAAACCAAAACCTAGTGCCAATGAGCTCTCTGGCTCGAAACTCAATGAGGCATCATTAAGTTGTAGTTTTTCTAACGAAGCACGAAGATCCTCATACTGATCGCTCTCCACGGGATAAAGACCTGCAAAGACCATTGGTTTTACATCCTCGAAACCATCAATCGAAGTCAAGCAAGGATTTGCCACCGTAGTAATTGTATCGCCCACCTTTACATCTACCGAGTTTTTGATTCCCGAAATAATATATCCAACATCCCCTGCCGAAATCTCGTTGCGAGGGTGCATTTTTAGTTTCAAATCACCAATTTCGTCGGCTAGATACTCTTTCCCTGAGTTAAAGAATTTAACTTTCTCTCCCTTGCGCAATGTGCCGTTCATTACTCTGAAGTAGGCAATTACACCACGGAAACTGTTGAATACCGAGTCGAAAATCAAGGCCTGAAGTGGAGCTTCGACCGACCCCTTGGGTGCTGGAATACGCTCGATAATTGCCTCTAGGATCTCTGGTACACCCATACCCGTCTTGCCCGAAGCCGAAAGGATCTCGTCACGATCGCAACCCAATAGATCCACAATCTGATCTTTTACTTCGTCGACCATTGCCGCATCCATATCAATCTTGTTTATCACGGGGATAATCTCCAGATCGTGCCCCATTGCTAGGTATAGATTCGAGATTGTTTGCGCCTGAATACCCTGAGTGGCATCTACAATCAATAACGCACCTTCGCACGAGGCGATAGCCCTAGAGACCTCATACGAGAAGTCAACGTGACCTGGGGTGTCAATCAGATTCAATGAATATTTCTCGCCAGTTGTTGGCGATAGATAGTCCATTTTGATTGCGTGAGACTTGATGGTGATCCCTTTTTCTCTCTCAAGATCCATTGAATCAAGCACCTGCGCTTGGAGTTCACGTTCGGTTAGTGTCTTGGTGGTCTCCAATAGGCGATCGGCAAGAGTCGATTTACCGTGGTCGATGTGTGCAATAATACAAAAGTTGCGTATATTTTTCATTTCTATTTTCTTAACTTACCCTGCAAAGATAATCAATTCTAGGGTAATTAGAAAATCCCACCTTGCAGATTCAGCAAAAAAGCAGATATACGGGCGAAAAACAAAACTAGGCATATAAATTGCAACTCTACGTTGGCAGAAATATCTTAAATTGTACTGTTATGTCGGAAAGAGAAAAAGGGACACCTATTGCCCCAAAGAAGTATCGTATTTTGGTTTGTGGCGATGGTCCTTATATGGTTTATGGGGCGGCTCCTATTTGTCGAACGGAGATTGTTGCCGATAGTCGTGGTGATTCTCGTGGGTATAGTGATGGGCAGCATAGTTATACTCAGAGTGATGAACCTACTTTGCTTTGTCGTTGTGGCGAGTCTCGCAATAAGCCTTATTGTGACTCTTCTCATCTTGGTTGTAGTTGGGATTCTCGGTTGACTGCTCCTCGCCTTCCTCCTTTGGCTCAGGCACGTGAGATCGAGGGCGAGGGTTTGATTTTGACCGATAGTGAGCGTTATTGTGCTTTTGCTCGGTTTTGTGATGCCGATGGGGGCACTTGGAAGCAGACCCACCTTTCGGGCGACCCCCAGCAGCGTGAACTTGCTATTGCGAGTTCTTCTTTGTGTCCTGCTGGTCGGTTGAAGAGTTGGGATAAGCAGACTCATGAGCCTTATGAACCAGAGTTGGAATTGGGGTTATCTTTGATCGAAGATCCTCAGAAAAATTGTAGTTGTGGTATTTGGGTTCGTGGCGGGATCCCGATTACAAGTGAGGATGGATATACCTATCAACCCCGCAATCGTGTGATGCTTTGTCGCTGTGGCGAGTCCGCCAATAAGCCATTTTGTGATGGTACACACGCCTCGATGGGTTTCCACGATGAGCTCAAGAAAGAGAAGTAATGGATAAATGCGAGATAGAAAGCTTTGAGTAGTTTTGGGCAGAGGAATTTCCGAATTGCGATAGCGGAGATTTGCCTTCGTAAGAAGGGAAATCTCTACGGGGCGGACAGCTCCCACACGCCCCGAGCCCCGTAAACCTAAAGGCTTACGAGCCACACCGACAGCCGTCCGAGAACAAACAAAAAGCGGCTCACATAACAGAGTATGTAAGCCGCTTTTTTAGCATGAATTTCAATTACGATAAATTCACCACTAAATCACAATTTCGAGAGATTACGATGATTATTTCTTAGCGAAAAAACCTTTAACCTCTTCGTTAGGAAGGATTTCTGTTTTAAATGTAAAAGAACCTGTTTTGTCAGATTTTACCATTTTGATACACTTTGTTGTGTTCTTACCTGTACCCGTTTTGAGGGTTGCAACTACTTTCTTAGCCATTGTTATTTAATTTCTCGGTGAAGTGTTACCTTTTTCATAAAAGGATTGTATTTACGACGTTCTAGTCGGGTTGGAGTGTTTTTCTTGTTTTTGG
>JAWXTL010000004.1:0-20995 GCA_044433565.1 Rikenellaceae bacterium
CTCACGATTGAACTCACGTTTGAAACCACCCTCCGAGCGATCCGAGCGATCCGAGCGATCCGAGCGATCCGAGCGATCCGAGCGATCCGAGCGAGAATACTCCTTACGGTCAGCACCACGGAAACCACGACGATCTCCCTGCGGACGATTAGCACGAAGTGGAGCATCACCCGAAAACTCTCTACGTTTGCGTGGCTCTGAGCTACGTTCTTCACGTGAACTCTCACGTCTACTCTCTTGTCTTAGTTCTCCACTCTCTGATGAAGTTTCTGCATCCTGTGCTCGTTTAAAAAACGACAGATTGCGATCATTGTTTTCCATAAGTTTCTAATTCTTCGGTTTTATCACTCCACTGCTCCATTAGCCGATCGAGTGAGGTTTTGTGTTTTGTATATTCTTCTAGCAGTTCGCTTGTGTATTGCTCTGGATCGGCTAGGGTTGTCTCTATTTCGTTTACTTTTTGCTCTAGTGTCTCAAGTTCTTCTTCTAGTTTTTTGACTTGGTTGGCTAGTTTGTTGCGTTGACGGTCATACTCTTTCTTTTGGGCATAACTCATCTGGGAGGTGTTTTCCTCTTTGGGCTCAGGTTTTTTCTCTACTACTATCGCATCCTCCTCTTTTGGTTGATTTTTGCGCTCTATCTCACGCATATTCTCTAGCTTACGTTTCTCGATAAAGTCCCAAATGCCGCCCAAAAACTGCTTGACAGCCCCATCACGAAACTCATAGATGGTCGACACCAATCCATCGAGGAACTCCCTATCATGGGAGATTACCACCAGCGTTCCATCGAATTTCTGCAACGCAAGTTTTAGGATCTCTTTCGATCGCATATCCATATGGTTGGTCGGCTCATCGAGAATCAACAGATTATATGGCTCTAGCATCAAACGAGCCATTGCCAATCTCGAACGTTCACCGCCCGAAAGAACCTTGACCTTCTTGTCAATATCTTCGCCACGGAACAAAAACGAACCAAGTATATCACGCAATTTGGTACGTATATCGCCCACAGCCACCCGATCCAGAGTATCAAAAACAGTAAATTCACCATTCATCAAATCCTCTTGATTCTGAGCCAAGTAACCAATATTGACATTGTGCCCCGTTTTGACCTCACCACGTGTTGCGGTCAATTCGCCCATAATCTGACGAATAAAGGTTGTCTTTCCCTCGCCATTACGCCCCACCAAAGCAATCTTCTCGCCCCGCTGAACCGTAATATCCGCCCGAGAAAAGACATGCTTCGCACCGAAACTCTGCCCAGCCCCCTTAGCCTCGACGACCACCTGCCCCGAACGTGGTGCCGAAGGAAAACGAATATTCATCGCCGCCACATCCTCCTGATCGACCTCGATACGCTCAATCTTTTCGAGCTGCTTGATACGAGACTGAACCTGATTGGATTTGGTAGGCTTATACCGAAACTTCTCGATAAACTCTTCGCTCTTCTCGATCATCCGTTGCTGATTCTCAAAGGCCGCCACCTGTTGAGCAATACGCTCACCACGCAGCTGAACATAGTGAGTGTAGTTGACCTTATAGTCATAAGCCCGACCACACATAAGCTCTATGGTACGGTTGGTTACATTATCTAGGAACGCTTTATCATGCGATATAAGTATAACAGCCCCCGTAAAATTTTGCAAATACTCCTCCAACCACTGAATACTCTCTATATCAAGGTGATTGGTCGGCTCATCCAACAGAAATAGAGTAGGGCGACGCAATAGCAATTTCGCCAACTCAATACGCATACGCCAACCACCACTAAACTGAGCCGTAGCCTTCGAGAACTCATCACGCTGGAAACCCAAACCGAGTAGTACCTTCTCGATCTGAGCCTGACGATTATCGCCCTCCAAAAGGTGATAACGTTCGGTAGCCTCATGAAGTCGATCAAGCAGCTTATGGTAATCCTCCGACTCATAATCCTCACGAGTCGAAACCTCCTGAGTATAACGATCAATATCCCGTTCGAGAGTCACAATCTCATCGAAAGCCTTACCACACTCCTCGACCAGTGAGCAATCGTCATGCACCACCATCTGCTGAGGAAGATAGCCAATAGAGCAATCACCACTCTGGCTAACACCCCCCGAAGTGGGACTCTGCAATCCACAGATGATCTTGAGAATAGTAGACTTACCAGCCCCATTCTTACCCACCAAGCCAATCCGCTCACGAGGGTTAATCAAAAAAGTAACATCCTTGAAAAGGTCAGCTCCAGCGAAGGTGACCGTAAGATTATCAACCGAAAGCATAACTATTTCAACATATTTTCGATCGTAGCAATAGGGTCGGCACTGCCAAAGACTGCGCTCCCTGCCACCAAACATTCAGCCCCAGCATCAAATAGCTCGGCTGCATTCTTCTCGTTCACACCCCCATCAATCTGGATAATAGCCTCTGAGCCAGAATCAACGATCATCTGGCGAAGGCGTTTAATCTTGTCGATAGTCGAAGGGATAAACTTCTGCCCCCCAAAACCCGGATTGACCGACATCAAAAGAACCATATCTACATCGCATAACACCTCTTCGATCACCGAAAGAGAGGTAGCAGGGCAAAGAGCCACACCAGCCTTCATACCCTCGGCACGGATAGCCTGAATAGTACGATGAAGATGAACAGTAGCCTCGGCATGAACAGTCAAGAAATCAGCACCACAACGCTTAAATTCAGCGATATAACGCTCTGGCTTCTCGATCATCAAGTGCACATCCAAAACCTTAGTAGTACTACGACGAATAGCCTCGACCACAGGCATACCATAAGAGATATTAGGCACAAAATTGCCATCCATAATATCAAGGTGAAACCACTGAGCAGCAGAACGATTGACCATCTGACAATCACGCTCAAGGTTCAAAAAATCAGCCGACAAAAGTGACGGAGAGATAATTTTTTTCATTTTCGAGAGTTAAATAATGGGCAAAGATAGCTATTTTTGTCGAATAATAGTGATGAAAGTGATCGACCGCCTACTAAAAACCCACTGGGGGTATGATAATTTCCGTCCATTACAGCGAGAGATTATCTCGTCGGTGATGGAGGGTCGTGACACTGTGGCTCTTTTGCCCACGGGAGGGGGCAAATCGCTGACCTACCAAATCCCTGCCTTGGCACTAGAGGGGGTAGCCATAATTGTTACGCCACTGATTGCCCTGATGCGAGATCAGGTGGCATCACTACGCAAACGGGGTGTTTTGGCAGAGCACATAGACTCGTCGCTAAACTTCTATCACATAGATCGAATACTAGACAATTGCACCTACGGAGATGTCAAAATCCTATATGTCTCGCCCGAAAGAGTATCGACGAGAATGTTCCTACGCCGAGTAGCCCAAATGAAGGTCTCGCTAGTGGCGGTCGACGAAGCACACTGTATCTCGCAATGGGGGCACGACTTCCGCCCCGCCTACCTGCAAATCTCAAAGCTAAGAGAGGTGCTAGATGGTGTACCCTTTATGGCACTAACCGCCACCGCCACCTCGGCCGTACTAGACGACATAAAAAGATACCTCAACCTCTCAAGCCCAAAAATGTTTCGGGCAAGTTTCCAGCGAGAAAACATAAGCTTTCTGGTGAGATATACCCAAAACAAACTGGATTACACGCTCAAAATAATAAATTCGCTACCCAACAGCTGCGGAATAATCTATTGCCGAACACGCAACGCCACACAAGAGGTAGCACAATTTCTTTGCGAAAGAGGCATCCGAGCCGATTTCTACCACGCAGGACTAGGCTACAAAGTCAGAGCCCTAAAACAAGCCCAATGGACATCGGGCGAATGCAAAGTGATAGTGGCGACCAACGCCTTTGGTATGGGGATCGACAAGCCGGATGTGCGCTTTGTAATCCACGACCAATTGCCCTCGACCCTAGAGGGATATTACCAAGAGGCAGGACGTGCCGGTCGAGACGGAAAAGAGTCCTATGCCATACTCCTATACGCCCCAACCGACGGGCAATACCTAGCCCAAAGCGTCGAAGGGAAATATCCGCCCCTAGATACCATACGCCAAGTCTATGATGCCTTCCACAACTATCTGGATATAGCAATCGACCAAGGGCAAGATCGTATAGCCGAATATAGCCTAATGCGATTTGCCACCACCGCCAAGATTTATGCCCCAACCGCCATGGCAGCTCTGAGGCTTCTGGAGCTGAATGGTTACCTGACCCTTACGGACGAGAGCGAACATCCTGCCCGAATAATGTTTAGAGTCAACCGTGATGCGCTATACAGTGCCCACATCGACCAGCCGCAGACCGATCAGCTGATCCGAACAACCTTACGTAGCTACACGGGATTGTTTAGCGATTTCACCTCAATCGACCCCCAGTACCTAAGCCGAGTGGCACAGATACCCATCGAGAGGGTTCTGGAGATATTAATCGAGCTATCGAGAGCCAAGATCATAAGATATATACCTCAACGCACCACACCGCTGGTTACATTGCATTATCCGAGAGTGCCCTCACGAGATCTGTTTATTGCGCCCGAGACCTATATCATGCGTCGCAGTGCCGACAATCTACGAGCAGCATCTTCGGTGGACTATGCCTCAAATTCGGGTCGTTGTCGTTCGGTGGTTTTGTGCGAGTATTTTGATGAGCGAGATGTTGAGCCATGCGGTAAGTGTGATGTTTGTCGATCGGGGGCTTCGAGGGGCGGTGAGGGGGATTCTAAGATTTATTCGGCTACACAGCAGATGATCTTGGCCATCTTGTCACAATCAGAGGAGGTAACTATTTTTGAGCTACTAGAACGTGCCCTTGCCCCGAATAATGTGATTATCAATATTGTACGAGGGATGATAAGCAGAGGAGAGTTGCGGCAGGATATTAATGGTGTTTTGCAATTGAGATAGCGAGATTTTTCTGGCGAAAAATCTACGGGGCAGACTCTCCTCACACAAGAGCCCCATACTACCAAAGTAGCAAATGACCCAGCAAGAGTCCCAGAAAAGACCCAGCAAGAGTCCCAGAACAATCAACGACTTCATGGAATAGAATCTCCCCAATTGCGACAGCGGAGATTTTACCTTCTGGCGAAGGTAAAATCTCTACGGGGCGGACGACTCCCCCCGCCCCTGAGCCCCGTACTATTTCATAGCACGGGTCACACCGACAGCCGTCCGAGAACAATCCACATCTCTTTTGAAAATAACCAAAAAAACCAGTACCTTCGCCCCTAAAGCCCACAAAACAAATAGACTAATGACAAAGAAAATATTACTAATCTATACTGGCGGTACAATAGGTATGAAAACCAATCCCGCAACAGGTGCTCTTGCCCCTTTCGACTTTAGCCAAATCGAACAAGAGGTGCCCGAACTAAAAAAATTCAAGGTAATACTTAGCACCGAGACCTTCAACCCAATTATGGATAGCTCGAATGTCTCGCCCGAAGAGTGGGAACACCTTGCCACCCTAATCAAAGAGCGGTATAACCAGCATGATGGGTTTGTTGTGCTGCACGGAACCGACACCATGGCATATACGGCTTCGGCTCTGAGCTTTATGCTCGAAAATCTCGCCAAACCGATTATCTTCACAGGGTCGCAAATCCCAATGGGAGTGCTGCGTACCGACGGTCGTGAAAACCTTGTCTCGGCAATCGAAATAGCAGCAGCCGGAAAAGTAAAAGAGGTGTGTGTCTATTTCCAAAACCAACTTATGCGAGGAAATCGTACCACGAAACAAAATGCTCAACACTTCAACGCCTTCGCCTCACACAACTACCCAATCCTTGCCCAAGCAGGAATCTCGATCAACTACAACACGCCATATATCCGCCAAGTAGACAGCTTTATGCCAACACTCCAAGTGCACAGCCACCTAGAGCGGTCGGTTACGATCATAAAGCTATTTCCGGGGACCTCCGAGAGAATAATACGCTCGATCCTCGAAACCCAATCACTCAGAGCCGTGGTGATAGAATGCTACGGTTCGGGCAATGCCCCATCCGAGCCATGGTTTTTGGAGGCTCTAAGCCAAGCCATCGAACGTGGAATAGTGATCTATAATGTGACCCAATGTGCTGTGGGAAGTGTAAATATGGATCTTTATGACACAGGGCGTGCCATGCGAGATATAGGAATTGTGGGGGGATATGATATAACCCTAGAGGCGGCAGTAACCAAATTGATGTACCTGCTAGGCAAGGGATATAACAACGATCAAATAGCCAGTTACCTAGGGGTGTCATTGAGAGGCGAGATCACCCCAAAAGAAAACGTCCAATAGAGACCAAAATCCCTACGGGGCGGACAGCTCCCCAGCAAATTATCCCTGCACACTTTCATAGCAAAAGACCCCTGCACACTTTCATAGCAAAAGACCCAGCAAGAGTCCCAGAAAAGACCCAGCAAGAGTCCCAGAACAATCCATATCTTCGGGGTAGAATCATCCGAATTGCGACAGCCGTGAGAGAACACAGCCATATCTTCGCAATGTCTTGACAGAAAAGTCTCGCCCTCAAAAAAGACAAAACAAAACCCAGCTCCCCCGAAAAAGAGAAACTAAATCAAAAAAAATCTCAGAAAACTAAATCCCTAAAAGGGCATACCATCGCCCCCAAAAGTCACAGTCTCATCGCTAATGTCATTGCCAGAAGAAAATTCCGACTGCTCAGGATGATGATGGTGCTCACGGCGACCCAAAAGGCGAATCTCATCGGCATGAACCTCATAGTAGGTCTTCTTGATCCCCATACTATCAATCCGCTCACGAGAACGTATCTTGCCCTCGACAAAAACTTGACTCCCTTTATGTATATTGCGCTCTGCAAAATCTGCCATACTACGCCACAAAACCACCGTATGCCACTCTGTGTGCTCCTTGCGAACACCCGACACGGTCGAAAAATGCTCGTTGGTAGCAATGCGCAACCGTGCAACCTTGACCCCACTCTCCAATGATCTAATCTCTGGATCCAAACCCACATTTCCGATAAGTAAAACTCTATTTATCATACAAAAATAATTATTAGTTAGTTAATAGAATATTGAATTGAGCGCAATATACAAAAAAAAAACTCACATTAATATATATTACCCCGTTTTTTTCTCAATCACACGCCCTAGAGCGTGGTGCATAGATTTGGAGAATCGACAATAATTGGTTAAATTTGCCTCTGACTAAAACCTTTTACAAATATGAAGTTCTTTAAAACCTTCTTGGCTTGTCTTCTAGCCATCTTTGTCGGATCTATATTTTCGACTATCTTTTCTATTTTTGTCTTTATGGGCGTAGTTGGTGCATTGCTCTGGGGCGGTGATAGCTCGGTGGATCTAACCCCCAAACCCAACTCTATATTGCATATTGATTTCTCTAGTTCGATTTCGGATAGCCCAAGTCAATCTCTTTGGGATTCGTTTGATATTAACACTATGAGTGTCAACACTCCGATCACAACCTACAAAGCGGTTCAGGCGATCGAGGCGGCAACCTACGACCCAAATATCAAGGGCTTATTCCTTGATTTCCCAATGGATTTTAGCCTCTCTACCAATGCTATCTACGAATTGCGTATGGCTATCGAAGAGTTCAGAGCCGTGAGTGGCAAATTTGTTATCTCCTATTCGGACTACTATACTCAGGGGCAATATTGGTTGGCAGCACAATCCGACGTGATCTATATGAACCCTTATGGGGCTTTTGAGTGGAGTGGTATGGCATCGCAGGTGCTGTTCTACAAAAATACCCTTGCCAAATTTGGTGTTGAGCCAGAGATTTTCCGCCATGGTCGATACAAAAGTGCTATTGAGCCATTTACGCTGGATCGCATGAGCGAAGATAGCCGCAACCAAACCCAAGAGCTACTTGGTTCGATGTGGGGCAGAGTGGTCAAGGATGTGGCACAAGATAGCGGAGTGGATAGCACACAATTGCAAGAGTACGCCAACACCCTAGAACTAACCCAAGGTAGAGATGCCCTGCGTAGTGGCGTGGTCGACTCTCTGGCCTATCGTAATGGTGCGGTAGATTATCTTGCCGCCATGACCCAGCAAGAGAACGGAAAAGCCGTTCTGGTCTCACTCTACGACTATGCACAACGCACCCCAACTCGCAATCTTAGCCTACCACGTGTGGCGTTGCTCTATGCCGATGGCGAGATGTACGATCAGTCGATGGGCGAAGATCGGGAGATTATAGGTCGTGATCTAGCCCAGCAGATCGAGAAACTACGTCGAGACGATCAAGTCAAAGCAGTAGTGGTGAGGGTAAACAGCCCAGGGGGTAGCGTCATGGCAGCCGACATTATCTATAACCAGATGGTAGAGCTACGAAAAGTAAAGCCCGTGGTAATCTCAATGGGAGATTATGCCGCTTCGGGAGGATATTATATTAGCTGTATGGCCGACGAAATAATAGCCGCTCCAACCACCATCACAGGTTCGATCGGAGTCTTCGGAATGATGTTCAACATCGAAAAAGGGGCACACGATCTATTGGGACTAAGCATGGATGTTGTCAAGACCAACGATATGGCCGATATAGGAAATATATTCCGAGCCATGACACCAGCCGAACGTCACTTTATGCAGAGTAGTGTCGACAGCACCTATGTTCGCTTCGTGGGGTTGGTGGCCCAGGGGCGTGGCATGAGCTACCAAACAGCCGACGACCTAGCGCAAGGACGTGTATTCTCGGGAGTACAGGCACTAGAGAATGGATTGGTCGATGGGTTGGGTACGCTCAACGATGCCATCTTTGCAGCAGCACGTCGTGCAAATCTTGCCGAGGGGTACTTGGTGGACACCTATCCCAAGGGGTCTAACGGAGGATTCTCTGAGATCATAGGAGCAATAGGAGTTCGAGCGAAACAACTATTGGTGGGCAGCGAAGCCCAAGATATAGCGCAACAAGAGATCAAACGTCTAAAAAGCCGTTGTGGAGTTCAGGCAAAAATACCATGGGATCTAACGATCAATATGTAGCACAACAAAAAAACCACTCAAGAACAATGCGACTACTCTTTTTATATCCCCGCTCGACAGCCAACAAAGCCAACACGGCATTCGATTGGCTGCGAGAGACGGCCAAGGATTTTGGGATCGAGCTGCGAATAGCATTTTTCGAGGAGGTGACCCTGCTATACCCATCATATAGCGATTCGATCATGATAGGGGGTGAGCCATATCCTCTGCCAGATGTAGCACTACTAAGGGGTTATGACCTCAATCTAGGGCAGCACCTCGAAAGGAAAGGGGTGAGAGTGGTGAACCCGTCGATCTCGATGGAATATGCAAGAAACAAATTGCTCACGCACCAAATTCTAAGCTCGAAGGGGATTCCCTCGATCCGAACCCTCTATTCTCACAGCTACGATTTCGACATGGTAGCAGCGGCACTAGAGCTACCATTCGTAGCCAAAAGCTTGGTGGGCTCATGCGGTGATGGGGTCTACTTGGTAGATTCAAGAGAGAGTTTCGAGAGGGTAGTAGAGCAGCACAAAGACGTTCTAGTGCAAAGCTTCATCTCGAACAGCACAGGGCGAGATATTCGGGTCTGGGTCATAGGCGATCGGGTAGCCGGAGCAGTGTTAAGATACAACAGCGACTCCTTCCTATCGAACTACGCCCAAGGAGGATCGGCAATGGCAATAAATCTACCTCCCGAGGTAGAAGAACTAGCCCTGAGGAGTACCCGTGCCCTAGGACTTGATTTTGCAGGGGTGGATATTCTCTTTGACAAGGGGGATCGGTATGTGGTGTGCGAGGTGAATGCCAACGCTGGGTTTCGTACGCACTCGATAGTGAGCCATGATCCACAGCTAAGCATTCCGCACCAACTCTTTGAATATATCTCACAGCTTGGATAAATATTATCGAAGATGTGGTGTGTTCTCGGGCGGCTGTCGGGGTGAACCGTGCTATGAAATAGTACGGGGCTCGGGGCGTGTGGGAGCCCTCCGCCCCGTTGAGATTGATTGTTCTGGGACTCTTCTGGGTATTTTCTGGGACTCTGCTGGGTCATGGGCTATGAAAGAGTACCGAGGTAATTTTCTGGGACTCTTACTGGGTCATGGGCTATGAAATATCGCTGCATTGAAACGATCTTATTCTACCATTTTGACCTCAGGCGACAAGGAGTTTGTAAGATAGCCACTATTTGGCTACCTTTGCACCTCAATAAACCTCTCGAAAAGAACAACCACCACTAACGTACCCATGAATATAGGCAATATTACGCTCCCAGATAACCCACTACTACTAGCCCCAATGGAAGATGTCACCGACCAATCGTTCCGCCTTTTGTGCAAAGATTTTGGGGCAGATATGATGTACACAGAGTTTATCTCGAGCGATGGACTAATACGTGATGCCGCTAAAAGCCTAAAAAAACTAGATATAGCCCACCAAGAACGCCCTGTGGGAATACAAATCTACGGCAACCAAATAGAGCCAATGGTCGAAGCAGCAAAGATAGCCCAAGGAGCCTGTCCCGAATTGATAGATATAAATTTTGGCTGTCCCGTAAAAAAGATAGCTGGGCGTGGTGCCGGTTCGGGAATGATGAGAACACCCGATCTGATGGTCGAAATCACACGCAAGGTGGTCGAAGCGGTAGATCTTCCGGTCACGGTCAAGACCCGATTGGGATGGGACGAAGAGTCAAAAAATATAGAAGAGATAGCCCTAAGATTGCAAGATGTAGGAATTGCAGCACTAACCATCCACGGGCGCACACGAGCACAAATGTACAAAGGAGAGGCCGACTGGAGTTTGATAGGGGCAGTCAAAAACAACCCACAAATCAAAATACCAATAATCGGAAACGGAGATATAAATTCGGGAGAGAAGGCCAAGGAGATGATCGACCGATATGGAGTAGATGGGATAATGATAGGTCGTGCAACCTATGGTCGTCCATGGATTTTCCGTCAGGTGCGTCACTACCTAGAGACATCGGAGCACCTGCCCGAGGTGACCCTACAAGAGCGGATAGATCTAGCACGTAGACACTTGGCTCTTTCGGTCGACTACAAAGGCGAAAGGGTAGGGGTGTTGGAGTTGCGCCGACATACAAGTTGTTATTTCAAGGGGTTGCCAAATTTTAGGGATACTCGACGACGATTGGTAACAGAGCCAACCGCCTCGGGGGTGCTTGAGATTCTCAGAGAGATCGAGACTGGGTGGCAGGGGTTTGATTTTACGGATGTTGCCCCGACGACGGTTTATGGGGTTTAACGCTTTATCTTGGGGTTACTTCCCCGAAGATATGGTAATGTTCTCGGACGCTCGGGCGACCTGTGCTTCGATAGAAGTGCAGGGCTCCCGTGGGGGAGCGTCCGCCCTGCTGACTTTTCTTGGCAGAAAAGTCTCGCTACCGCATTCTCAATATTATCATCCCCGAAGATATGGATTGTTCTGGGACTCTTCTGGGTATTTTCTGGGACTCTGCTGGGTCGTGTGCAATGAACTTGACTGAACTGAACTATGCAATCTCCTCGATCGAAGAGACTACTCCCTCAAACAACTCCCCACAAGAAAGTGCCAAAGGCTCACCCGCATCGCAAGAAGAGGCCAAAGACTCTATAATAGGAATCGAAGCGATAACCCCCAAAGAACAAGCCGAAGATACAGCCTCAATCTTACCTCGTCCAAAAATATAATAACGCTCGGATCCCAGCTCTGGCTCAAACCAAGCCATATTCTCGACAATACCCAAAACAGGAATATTAATATGCTCGGTGCGGAACATCTCAATGCCCCGAACAACATCAGCCAAAGCAACCAACTGTGGAGTAGTAACAATCACAGCAGCATCAATCTTAATCTCACTAACCAAAGTAAGATGCACATCCGAAGTCCCCGGAGGCAAATCAATCAACAAGAAATCCAACTCGCCCCAAGAGGTCTGATGAATCAACTGTCGCAAAGCCGAAGTAGCCATAGGACCACGCCAAACCAAAGCATCGGTATCCTTGATAAAATAACCAATAGACATCACCCGAACACCATAGCAAAGAGCAGGTTCAATAGAGGCCTGTTCACCCTCTGTGGCATCGTCCGAAGTGGTAGGCATATAACCCTTCGACCCAAACATAGTAGGCATCGAAGGTCCATAAATATCAGCATCCAAAACCCCAACACGGTAGCCCTTCTGGGCTAGTGCAATAGCCGTATTGGCAGTAACACTGCTCTTGCCAACACCGCCCTTGCCCGAAGAGATAGCCACAACACGTCGAACCCCACGAAGATTGCTCTGCTCACGCATCTTCTCACGAGCCACCTCCTTAGCATTCACAGGCTTAGGATCCGAGATCACAATCGAAGGGGTGAGCCCAAAGCGAGTCTCGATAATAGAAACCGCAGCACGACGCAAAGAACCCCCAAGTGGATCATGAGCCTTGACCATACGAATGGTAAAAGATAGTTTCTCACCCTCGATCTTGATAGCTCCAACCAACCCCATCTTGACGATACTCTCGCCACTCTCGGGGTGAATAATAGTAGATAGTGCCTCCAGAACAGCTCCAGAAGATAACTCTTTAGTCATAACACAGAATGTAGATTATATTTTACCTTTTGCCTTTAGTTTCTCATAGCGAATAGAGTCTTTCGCCTTGCGAACCGAGCTACGCTCAAAAACCTCGATATTGACATAGCGAGATGGATTCTCGTTTATATCCTCGACCAAAATCTGCGTACTCTGGAGGGCTTCAACCAACTGAGTATAGAGCTTATCATCGCTAAGAAGCATACCCATAGTACCCTCGCCACTCTCTAGCGAGAGGAGTATCTCTTGAAGTGAAGCAAAACTTGCAGCACCGCTCTCGGTCAAAGCAGGAAGCGACTCGGTGGCTGCCGATAGATTAGTAAGGCTCTTTTGAATATCGGGTGTCATAGCCGAAAGAGAACCCACAAGCTGATCTAGGTTCTTCAACATACTCTCGATATTCGCTCGACGATTATTAATCAACAAAGCTACATCCGAAGTCATACTCTCCATATTGGCAATCGCCCCCTTGAGATTGCTCACATTGGTAGTATCGAACAAAGACTCTATACCCGAAAGCATATTATCAATCTTGTGGGCATAACCCGTGATCTTCTCTTTGAGAGTGCCATACTCTTGGCTTACGATCTGCATAATACCAGGCTCAAACTTCGAGGGGATAGTATCTCGATTGGCAAAGTGAGATTGGTGATTAGATCCAAAATCGACATCCAAAATCGTAGAACCCATAAGCCCCGAAGTGGTAATCACAACACGTGAATCCACCGGCAGAGGATACTCTTTGCTAACCGAGAAGGTAACAATAATCTTCTGGGTATAAAGCTCTAAAGCCACTTTCTCGACCGTACCAATACGGAAACCCTTGGTCATCACCGGAGCCGAAGTCTCAAGACCATCGGCATTATCAAATGTGGCATAGAAGGTCTGGTCGCTACTAAAAACCTTATTGCTAAGTATATAGTTCACTCCAAAATAGAGCACAGCCACCATGGCTATAACAAACGCACCAATTTTAAATTCACGTGATAATTTCTTTTTCATTTTCCTAATAATTCTTTTGCTTGTTGTAGTGTTATTTGTTGATCGCCATCGAAGGCCACCACAAAGCAATCGTTAAAGTCATTTTTTAATTTTCGTTGCAAAGTTAATGCTTCTTTATAAGATTTCTCATTTCCAACAGAATATTTGTATAACGAACCAACCTTTTGTTCTATTATATCGGGAGCCAAGTTCTTGAAATTAGCGTAGTTTATCTCTTTGGCTTTGTTGGTCGAGGCTAGTTGCACACGGTAGTGAACAGACGATGGGGCGTTGTTGGTTGTGGTGCGAGAAGCAGTAGGGGCTGGGGTTTCGACCACGGGAGTCTCCGTCTTAGGTTCTTGGGGGGTATAGGCTTCGTTGTTGCGCTGACGATTTTCTTTGAGGAACGAAACGATCGCCTCGCTTAGAGATCGAGCCAAAGACTCCTGCCCCTTTACACTCGATATAAAAGCACGATCTTGGGCATTAGACAAAAATCCCATCTCGCACAAAACCGAAGGCATAGCCGTACGCCATAGAACAAGGAATCCAGCCTGTTTGACCCCACGATTCTTCATCGAGGTATTAGAGGTCAAGCGTTTTTGTATGCCACTAGCCAGTTCGAGACTCTGCTCCTGATAGTTATACTGCATAAGAGAGAAGATAATAAAAGATTCAGCAGAGTTAGGGTCATAGCCCCCATAGTTATCCTGAAAATCATCCTCCAATTCGATAACCGAGTTTTCTTTCATCGCCACCTGAAGATTTGCACCACTTTTGTCGACCCCCATAACATAGGTTTCGGTTCCGGCAGCACTGGTCGAATTATTGGCATTACAGTGCAACGAAATAAAAATATCAGCATGAGCGTTATTAGCCATAAGTGATCTTTGGGCAAGAGGTATATCCACATCGGTCTTGCGAGTAAAGATAATCTGAGCCGAAGGAAGCTGAGATTGTAGCATCTTTTCGAGTAGAAGCCCCACCGAGAGGTTGACATCCTTCTCTTGAACACCCCCATAGATTGCTCCAGGTGATTTTCCACCATGACCTGGGTCGATCACAATCACCCAACGTGAAGAGCTTTTGAGATCCTGAGCCACAACATAAGAGCCTTTGATGGGTATCAAAAGTGATAAAATTGTGAGTAGATGGATAAATTTGGTCGACATATTGGAAAAAATAGTTACTTTTGCGAACCTTAACAGTGGTCTATCGTGCCCAATCTTAAGATCACTGCAAATGTAGTTAATAATTTGAGAGTTTTGTACAAAAAGAGAATAAAATATATCACACTTTTGTTTTTTCTGCTTCCTTTGGTTATGCCGTGGGGGGTAGGGGCTAGTGCCTATGGGGCAAGGGAAGGTAACCCTGCGGGAGTGGGGGATTCTCTGGTGCAGGACTCCACTCGACTGATAGTCGACACCCTTGGCAGAGATACGATTGTGGGGGTCAGCCCGAGTGGCGACTCGTTGATGCTGGAATCTATCACCACCACAACCATCGACTCGTCGATGATAAGACCCGAACGCAAAGCCTTTTTGGATGCCCCGATTTTTGGTAAAAGCAAAGACTCGCTGGTCTATGATGTGAGCGATCGCTCGATCTCGGTCTATACAGATGGTAAGATCGACTACCAAGAGATGAGCCTTGAGGCTGAGTATATCAGGATCAACACCATAAACAAAAATGTAAGAGCCGAGGGAAGAATATTCGATACCCTAACCAACGAATATATCCGACCAATATTTACCGAAAAAGAGCAGATCTATAACATAGACTCGATGGACTATAACATGGAATCGTCGAAGGGTTTGATCCACGGGGTAAATACCAAAGAGGGAGAAGGAATACTCTATGGTGGTACGGTCAAGAAGATGAAAGACAACACAGTGCATATGCACAACGGAAGATATACGGTGTGTGATGCCGATTGTCCGCACTTCTATCTTCAGATGACCAAGGGAACAACCGTACCTGGCAAACAGACCATCTTCGGGCCTTCGTATATGGTATTCGAGGATGTACCAATCTATTTCTTAGGGCTGCCGTTTGGATTCTTCCCTATGCAGCAAGACCAGAAGGGGGGCTTTATCTTCCCCGAAATTGGAGAGGAATATGTCAAAGGATTCTTTATTCGTGAGGGGGGATGGTATCAACCCATTGGCGACTATGGCAATATGGCACTCACAGGGGGTATCTATACCTATGGTTCATGGGAGGTGGGGCTTAGTTCGAGTTATTCATTGCGCTATAAGTTTAGCGGTAACTTCTCGTTCGACTATGCCAAAGACAAAATCGGAGACAAAGAGTCTACCGACTACTACGAGCAATCGAATATGGCAATCCGCTGGACACACTCGCAAGATGCCAAATTTATGCCCGGGACAACCTTCTCGGCTAGTGTCAACTACTCGTCGAGCAACTATAACAAATATAACGCAACAACCATCAGCGATTATCTAAATACCCAGACCAGTTCGTCGATCTCGCTGTCGAAATCGTGGTCGGGAAAGCCATTCTCACTCTCGATCAACGCCTCGATGTCGCAAAACTCAACAGATAGTACCGTATCGTTGAACCTACCCACAGCAACCTTTAGTGTCTCACGTACTACCCCATTCAAACGCCAAAATGCGGTGGGCAGCGAACGCTGGTACGAGAAGATTGGTTTTACCTATACCGCCAACTTCAAGGCAGATGTGAGTAGTTTCAAAGAGGATCTGCTCTTCAAACAGGAGATGTTCGATCAGATGCGTGTGGGAATGAAGCACACTCTGCCGGTGTCGGCTTCGTTCACCGTATTGAAATATCTAAATATCACCCCTTCGATCTCATACAACGAGCGATGGTACACCCGTCGTATCGACCAATCATGGGACGATCAAACCGAAGCGATCGTAAGAGATACGACCCACGGTTTCTATCGCCTATGGGATGCCTCGGCATCAATGAGTTTCAACACCAAGCTCTATGGTACATATCAGCTAGGACGTGGACTACGCCAAAAACCAGCCATCTTTCGCCACGTATTCACCCCAACATTCACAGCATCCTTTACGCCTGATTTCGGAACACGTTATATGAGCACAGCACAAAGTGACGGAACGGGAGAGAACTTCTATACCTATTCGCCATGGGTATCAGAGGCCTATGGTACTCCTTCCGCCTCACGTAGTGCTGCTATTTCGGCCTCTTTCAGTAACTCTTTAGAGGCAAAATTCCCTTCGATGAGGGATTCGACAGGCTATAAGAAGATTACACTTATTGACCAATTGAGTTTGAGTACCTCTTATAACTTGATTGCCGACTCAATGAACCTATCGAATATATCATTGAGCTTCTCGTCAAGTATTTTCCCTAAGTTCCCAATAAATATTAGTGCCTCGTTAGACCCTTATGCAGTCGACGGAGATGGTACTCGTATTAATCGTTACTTGGTCAGCGATGGAGGATTTTTGCGTCTGGCGAGTTTGAGTTTCTCAATGAGTTATGGGTGGAGTAGTAAATCGTCGAAATCGTCGGGACAGGCGGCCGTCAACAACATATCGAACAACACAAACGATATGGATATGATGAATCAGAATCTGGCAAACAACTTCTTTGAGGAGAATCCCGAGCAGCAGCTCACCTCACGAGATATGGCACTCTATTCGGCCACGCAATATTATGACTTTGATATACCGTGGAGTTTGAGTGTTAGCTATGCCTATTATTATACCAATACAGGTACGGGGGGTTCGACCACCCAGTCGATGAACTTCAACGGTTCGATGAATATCACCGACAAATGGGCAATTACCGCTTCGGCAGGTTATGACCTAGTGAAAAAGGCATTGACTCCGGGTACTGTTCGTGTCACTCGTGATTTGCACTGTTGGCAGATGAGTTTCTCGTGGGTACCAGTGGGTTTCCGTCAGAGCTGGAGTTTTAATATCGCTGTTAAATCTTCGATGCTTAGTGATGTGCTCAAATATGATAAGAATAATAGTTTCTTGGATAACTATTACACCTATTATTAGCGAGATACTACTGGCTTTGGTGCGATTGATCGTAAGTGATATTCCTACTATGAAAAAACTAATATTAACCTCTATTTCGACCGTAATGGCAATGACACTTATGGCACAAAATCCTCTTTTGCAGCAGTGGGCGACTCCACATGAGACACCTCCTTTTTCGCAGATCACCCTTGATGATTTCACTCAGGCTATACCACAGCAATTAGAAGAGGCTCGTGGGGAGTATGCTTTGATCTCGGCTAACCCCGATAAGGCTACCTTTGAGAATACTATCGAGGCTATGGAATATTCGGGTGAGGGGCTTTCTCGCACTTTGAGTATTTTTTATAACTTGCTTAGTGCCAACACTAGCGATGAGCTTCAGCAACTTGCCATGGAGCTTTCTGCTTCGTTGACTGCTTTTTCTAATGATATAAATCTTGACCCTCAGCTTTTTGAGCGTATCCGCCTGATCTATGATTCACGTAGTGAACGTGAATATACCGTCGAACAGCTTAGACTTTTAGAGAAGGTATATCAGGGATTTTTGAATAGTGGTGCTACGCTCAGGGGCGAGGATCGTGATACCTATCGAAAGATAACCGAGGAGCTTTCGACCTTGGCACTAAAGTTCAATGAGAACCAATTGGCAGCAACCAACAGTTTTAGCATCCACCTTGAGGATTCGACTCAGCTTTCGGGAGTACCAGCATGGGCTATCTCGGGCTTTGCACAAGCGGCTAAGGACGAAGGAAAGGAGGGGTATCTCCTCACACTCCATTCACCAAGCTATGTGCCGATTATGACCTATGCCGACAATCGTGAGCTTCGCCACAAACTATGGTTGGCCTATAACTCTCGTGCCTACGGGGGAGAGTATGATAACTCTCAGATTGTGATACGCATAGCAAATCTCCGTCTGGAGTTGGCGCAGCTATTGGGATTTCAGACCTACGGAGAATATGCCCTAGAGGATCGTATGGCAGCTTCGGTTACTGAGGTAATGGATCTGTTGGATCAGCTTTCGTCTCGATCACTAGATGCCGCAAAGGGTGAAGTCGAAATGGTAGCGCAATATGCCCGTGAGCAGGGCTTCGAGGAGCAGATGAAACAATGGGATCTGGGGTATTGGAGCGAAAAACTAAAACAAGAGCGTTATACCCTAACCGATGATATGACTCGCCCCTATTTTGAACTCCGTAGATGCGAAGAGGCTATTTTCCTATTGGCAAACACGCTATATGGACTAGAATTTCGAGAAGCACCCCAAATCGAAGGGTACCACACCGATACCAAAGCATTTGAGGTATTCGACACCGATGGATCATTCCTATCGGTGCTCTATATAGACTACTATCCACGTGCATCAAAAGGAAGCGGAGCATGGATGAGCAACTATCGTGATATGAGAGTTGATCGTTCGGGCAAAGAGATTCGCCCAATAGTCTCGCTAGTATGCAACTTTACAAAACCCAGCGAAGATCACCCCTCACTATTGAGCTTCGACGAATTTACCACCCTACTACATGAATTTGGTCACGGTCTGCACGGAATATTAGCCAAAGGGAACTACTCATCACTAACAGGAACGTCGGTCTATCAAGACTTCGTAGAGCTACCATCACAGCTGATGGAAAATTTTGCCTACCAAAAAGAGTTTCTCGATATGTTTGCAGTCCATTATCAAACCGCAGAGAAGATACCCCAAGAGTTAATATCAAGGGTGATAGAGGCGAAAAACTATATGGCAGCCTACCAAAATATCCGCCAAGTGACCTTTGCCACAACCGATATGGCATGGCACTCAATCACAGAGCCAATTACCCAAGACGCCAGAACCTTCGAGCTTAGGGCAAGTGAGCGGATGAACCTATTTACCCCAATCGAAGGGGTATGTATGGCACCTGCCTTCGGTCATATCTTCTCGGGAGGCTACGCCGCAGGATATTACAGCTACAAATGGGCAGAGGTGCTAGAGGCAGATGCCTTTGAACATTTCAAAAGCCAAGGGATATTCAACCCCCAAACAGCCCAAAAATTCCGAACCCTACTAGAGGCAGGAGGCACAGTGCACCCAATGACCCTATATAAAGAGTTTGCCGGAACAGAGCCAACAATCGAACCCCTAATCAAAAAAATGGGATTATAATCACATCACAAAACCAGACCAAATGAATAGAGAAACCACCCAAAAAGAGTGGCTACTAGGCAAAAATGTCGACGAGCTGACCCAAATAGCAATGGATTTTGGATTGCGACGTTTTGTAGGGGCACAACTAGCCGACTGGATCTACAAAAAGAGAGTCACCTCGCTAGATCAGATGACCAACATAAGCGTGAAGATCCGTAGCGAGATAGGGGAGCGTTATCAGGTTGGTGGATTCACGCCTGTCGATTGTCAAGAGTCGTGTGATGGAACAAAGAAGTATCTATACCCCTCGATCGGAGACCAAAGTCGTGGGCGATCGGGAGATATTGAGGCGGTCTATATACCCGATGGCGATCGAGCAACGCTATGTATCTCGTCGCAAAGAGGGTGTAAGATGGGATGTCGTTTTTGTATGACAGGGACGATGGGTTTTTCGCACCACCTCACCTCGGGTGAGATTGTGGGCGAGATTATGCGCCTACCCGAATTTGATAGGTTGACAAATGTGGTTTTGATGGGTATGGGCGAGCCCCTAGACAACTGGGGGAATGTATATCGGGCTTTGGAGTGTATTACCTCGCAGTGGGGTTTGGGGTGGAGTCCTACTCGTATTACTTTATCTAGTATTGGTATTCGTGGTACTCTTGCGGAGTTTATCAATCAGACACGGGTACATTTGGCTATTAGTCTTCATAATCCTATTTCGCATGAGCGGGCACAGATGATGCCTATTGAGAGGGCGGAGCCTATTTCTGAGATTTTGGGTTATATTCGTTCTTTGGATTGGAGTGGTCAGCGACGGGTTAGTTTTGAGTATATTATGTTTTCGGGTTTGAATGATACGGATTTGCATTTGGCGGCTTTGGTTGATTTGCTTTCGGGGTTGGAGTGTCGGGTTAATTTGATTCGTTTTCATGCTATACCTGATTCGCCTTATCGGGGATCATCACAGGGGGTTATTGACTCTTTTAATCGGCGGTTGAATTTGGCTGGGGTTCGTACTACTACTCGGGGGTCACGAGGCGAAGATATATTTGCGGCTTGTGGTATGTTGGCTACGAAGGATGAGCGGTAGGGAGAGGGTCTCAAGGGTGGTCGGAAGATTTCGGGTATAAAACTTTGGGGTCGTTCTAATGAAGAATAAACCCCTTGCCAAGGGTAATTTCTGGACAAAAGTTTTTGGTCGGTTGGGCGTTTTTTCAAAAAGCCTCCACAGTTCTCTGCGGTTGAGGCTCTGTTTCTTTGTGGTCTAAGACTTTATTTTATAAAGGTGTTGAGTTATTGACTTTTTATTAACAGTCTTTTGGTTCTCGCCCCCCCCACCGCTAAAAAAAACTTGTCGAGAC
>JAWXTL010000005.1:0-20184 GCA_044433565.1 Rikenellaceae bacterium
GACCCAGCAGAGTCCCAGAAAATACCCGAGCGACCCAGAACAATTAATATCATCTAAAATAATAAACCCCAAATTGCGATAGCGGATTTTTCGCAAGAAAAATCTACGGGGCGGACGGCTCCCCCCGTCGGGAGCCCCGTAAACCTGACGGCTTACGAGCCACACCGACAGCCGTCCGAGAACATTCCATATCTTCAGCAATAAAATCTCTTCAGCAAAAGCCCAATACAAAAAAAACAGCCGAAGGAATTAACCTTCGGCTGCAAATTATAGCTCAACTATATCAGAACTAAGAAAAATAATTACGCATACGATCAAAAATCGAAAGCCTACTTTTCTTAGGAGTAAAATTAGAAGAGTCACGCAAAGATTCAACTGCCTTCTTCTCAGATGAACTTAATGTCTTAGGCAAATAAATATCAACAATAGCCAACAAATCACCCGTGCCACGTCGATTAATATCAGGAACACCCTTGCCACGAAGTCTCAAAACACGCCCAGCCTCAATACCAGCCTCAATCTTCACCTTAGCCTTTCCATCAACAGTGGGGATCTCAACCGAACCACCCAAAATAGCATCAGCAACATTCAACTGAAGATTGTAAATAATATCATTGCCAATCAATTCAAAATCGGGATGCGGAATCTGCTCAATCAAAACCAAAAGATCGCCATTCATACCCCCCTGTTTAGCAGCATTGCCCTTGCCCGAAACAGACAACTGCATACCCTCGCTAACACCAGCAGGAATATTAATCTCGACAACCTCCTCGCCCTTGATAGTACCCGAACCCTTACACTTCTGACAAGGCTTAGTAATCACCTTACCATCGCCATGACAAGTAGGACAAACACTCTGACTCTGCATCTGACCAAACATAGTATTCACAACACGAGAAACATGACCCGAACCATGACAAGTCTGACAAGTAGATACCGAATGACTGTCGGCAGCACCCGTACCACCACACAAATCACATGAGGTCAACTTGTTGATTTTCAACTTCTTGGTCGAACCCTTAACAATCTCCTCAAGAGTAAGTTTCACCTTCACACGAAGGTCTCCGCCACGATTAACACGCTCACGTGAACCACCACGTCCACCACCAAAGCCACCAAAGTGACCACCAAAAATGTCACCAAAACGGTCGAAAATATCGTCCATCGAGAAGCCACCAAAGCCACCGCCACCAAAGCCACCGCCATAGCCGCCACCAGCTCCAGGATCAGTTCCCGCATGACCAAATTGGTCGTAACGAGACTTCTTCTCAGGATTTGAAAGGATGTCATAAGCCTCGGCAGCCTCCTTAAAATTGTTTTCAGCCTCGGTATCCCCTGGGTTCTTATCAGGATGGAACTTAATGGCAGCCTTACGATAGGCTTTTTTTATCTCGTCGGCCGACGCACCTTTATCGACCCCCAACACCTCATAATAATCTCTTTTGCTCATCTATTTTTCTTAGAAATTTGTCTATTTTATTATTCGCCAACAACCACCTGTGCATGACGAAGCACCTTCTCGCCCAACATATATCCCTGTTGAACAACATCAATCACACAGTCAACTTTCTGAGGGTCGCCTGTCGCAAATTTAGCAATAGCATTATGGAAATCAACATCCAGTTTCTCGCCCATAGCCTCGATTGGAGTTACGTTTTGAGATTTCAGAGTATCAATAAATTTCTTGTAGATCAACTCCATACCCTCACGTTCGGCACCTTCGGGCAAAACCTTAATCGCACGTTCAATATCGTCGGCAATAGTTAGAAACGCCTTCAAAACACGCTCACCACCACCAGCAATAAGATCCATCTTCTCTTTGGCAGTACGCTTACGGAAGTTGTCGAACTCGGCTGTTAGACGAGCAAAACGATCCTGACATTGAGCCAACTCCTCTGCCATTTTGTCGGAAGCGGAGGCAGTCTCTTCTGACTGCGTGTCAGTTTCGCACTGTGGGTTTTCGCTCTGAGGCTCTACTTCTGGGTTCTGTGTTTCGTTTATAGTCTCTTGATTTTCAGTCTTTTTCATTATTTTCGTTTTAGTTTTACTAACTATATTGGCAAATTGCATACCAACGCCCCATGCGGTTAGTAATTACTCAGGTTTTGGGATATAACTTTCGAGGAGTTTTCCTTTGCCCTTGAGCGTCAAGTTGGTGATAACCGCTGGAATCAACACTGTCTCACCTGTCTTGATCGACACACTTGTTTTTTCGGTTTCGATTGTAAGCTCACCATCCAAACAGACATAGATCACGAAGCTATCAAGATCAGCATATTCACGCTCGATTCCTCCGTCAATCTCGATCGAGTTGGTTTGGAAGTACTGGCAAGTAGCGATTGGAGCAACATGATTAACTGGGGCAGAAGTTGTCACATCATACTCGTTAGATTGAACATAACTAATAGCATCCAGTGCAAGTTCGGTATGTAGTTCACGGCTCTTACCCTGATCGTCCACACGATTGAAATCAAAGACACGATAAGTAACATCCGAGGTTTGCTGAATCTCAGCCACGAGGATACCCTTACCAATAGCATGAATAGCACCAGCAGGGATAAAATAAGCCGAATCTTTAGAAACCGCAAAACGAGTAAGAAGCTGATCTAGCTCACCACGCTCTAGGTATTCCATATACTTTTGCTTGTCGACCTCTTGGTTAAAGCCCAAGAAAAGTTCAGCCCCCGGCTGATTATCGACAACATACCACATCTCGGTCTTGCCATAAGCCCCATGGCGAGACTTAGAAAGCTCATCATCAGGGTGAACCTGAATAGAAAGGAAATCCTGAGCATCAATCAACTTGACAAGCAAAGGAAACTCCTCACCAAAAGTGGCATAAACACGATCGCCCAAAAGGTCACCCATATAAATCTCGATCAACTCCTGAAGATTATTCCCCTTGAGTGCGCCCTCGCTCACAACAGAAATATCACCCGAGACACCCGAAAGCTCCCAGCTCTCGCCAATTTTTTTACCCGCAGGAAGTTTTTTACCAAATTTAGAGAGTTCTTCGCCACCCCAGATGCGCTCTTTTAGTAGGGGGTTAAATTTCAATGGATACAACATTTGTTCTATTTGTTTTATTTGTTTTTACTTATTCTTTTGAGAAGAAGAGTTGGTTGATTGCACAAAAGTAGTAACTTTGTCAGAAAAATAACGAATTTATTATGCCTATTTTATCTGTTACATGGGATTTCGACCCAATATTTATCTCGATCGGTGGTCTTGAGATTGCCTATTATGGTCTAATGTGGCTCTTGGCGTTTACGCTGGGTTACTGGATTTTTGGGAAGATAATCAAGCGAGAGGGGCTTAATAGCGAAATGACAGGGTCGGCATTCAACTATGCACTATTGGCAACAATCATCGGTGCAAGGCTTGGGCACTGCATTTTCTATGACTTTTCGGAATATTTCCTCGACCCAATGATGGATAGTTTCCCGTGGCTAAAGGTTCTCAATTTCAGAGGGGGCGGATTGGCAAGTCACGGAGCAGCATTCGGACTACTTGTTGGTATTTGGCTCTATTCTCGCAAATGGAAAACCCCATATATCTGGTTCCTCGATCGTATTGGTATAGTAGTAGCAATAGGGGGGGCGTGTATCCGCATGGGAAATCTCTTCAATTCGGAGATCTACGGCACACCAACCGATCTGCCATGGGGATTTATCTTCGTGCGTGACGGGCAGACAATGCCAATGCACCCAACCCAAATCTACGAAGCAATAGGATATATGGTGATCTTCGCCGTCCTTGCGCACCTATACTGGAGAACCAAAGTAGCCGATCGAAGAGGCGTACTATTTGGACTATTTTTAATCATGCTATTCGGATTAAGATTCCTAGTCGAAACAATCAAAAACGTCCAATCACCATTCGAGCAAGGTATGACACTAAACATGGGGCAATGGCTATCCATACCATTTGTAGTGGCAGGTGTAATAATACTAATAATAGCCCTAAAACGCAAAGCCCAGCCATATACCAATATGCCACTGGAATCGAAGGTAGAGAATAAAAAGAGATAGAAAAAAGATGGATAAAAAAAGTTTTGAGCAAGTCGAGCTACTCATCCTGCGTGAGGTTGTCGAACTAGGGTCGGTACTCCTACCCGATATATGCGTGTTGTCAATAGCACACCACCAAGCCTCGATAGCACCCGACGCTCAAACCATACTACCTCCAAGAAAAACCCTAGAGGTATATCACCCACAAGATGCCACAGCGCACAACATAATAGAGTCGATAGCCGATTCTTTCGTGGAGATCTCGTTCCAAGAGGCGGCAAATCTCTATTGGGCATATATGAACCAAGCAATAGCCGACGGAACAATCTTGACCATAGCAAGTGTGGGGGTAATCAATATGGCAACCCTAGAGGTAGTGGTACTATCGGGTGCGCTATCAGCACAACTAACCCCCGAAAACGCACCAATCATAATCCCCATATTCGAGGAGCAAAAACCCGAAAAGGAGAAGGCAAAGCTCCAGCGAAAACCAATCAATCGCCCCTCGACCCGACCTGTCAACCCATCGAAAGTCAAGGCAGACAACGGAGCGTCGTCGGCAGTGATATGGATCTGCTCGGTTATAATTTTTGCAGCAGCAGCCTATTTATGCTACTTTTTCGTAAACTAAACAGGGAAAAACTCAACAAAAACACTTTTGTGTGATAATAGCCCAGAAAAAAATATTACCTTTGTAAGCGATATAGAATAACCAACGAAAAACGACAAATGCCTCTGCCGAGTGAACATAGCTGCTGTATCCTACCTGAACACCGCTCCAATGATATGGGGTATCTCTCAGGCAGCTCCTTCGCTGCGTGATGGACTCGTGTTGGCTATACCCTCAAAGTGCGCCGAGTTGTTTTGCTCGGGGGCGGTTGATGTGGCTTTGATGCCCGTGGCAGCCGTAGCCTCTCTCGACGAGGGTTCGTATGATATTATCACCGACTACTGTATCTCGGCCGAAGACAACGTGCAAAGTGTAGCACTACTCTCGAACACCCCACTACAAAATATCGAAACCATCTATCTGGATACCGATTCCAAAACTTCTGTGCTTCTGGTACGAGTTTTGGCAAGAGAGTATTGGAAGATCACTCCACAATGGGTCGTGGGGATTCCCCCTCGGGTCAAAGAAAACGAAGCAATAGTGGCAATCGGTGACAAAGTATTCGAGATCGAAAAGAGATATACCCAAAAATGGGATCTTGCCAAAGAGTGGATCAATCACACCAATCTACCCTTTGTCTTTGCGCTATGGGTGGCACGAAAGGGGGTCGAGAAGAAAGAGATCGAAAAACTAAACCAAGCCCTTGGCTATGGAGTCCAAAACATAGAGCACTCGATCAAAGGGATCGAAACCTGCTGCTCTGATCCGCTGGACTATCTAAAAAGAAATATAAGATACGAGCTAACCCCAGCCAAAAGCGAAGCCATCAGAGTGTTCTGGGAGAAGATTATAACACCCGGCTGACTATCAAAATAGAGCCCCTAGCAGCCAAACAAAAATAATCACCAATACACACATAACAACAAGAGTGATACTCTCGATCTGAAATTCGCAAAGAAAAAGTAGAGAGGCTCTAAAGTATAAAAACATCATCCGAAAATGATAGTACTATACCTAAAAGCACTAAATAAGGTGGTTCGTGACCCAGATCTAGCGATGTTCGACGATCTAGGCTACGACGATCTATTGTGGATCGACCTTATATCACCAACTCCCAAAGAGAGAAAAGTAGTCGAAACATTTATGGAGATCAACCTCCAGACCCGTCAACAAGCCCAAGAGATCGAATCTTCGTCTCGCTATTCGGAGTCCGAGAGTGCCATCACCTGTAATACGAGTTTTACGCTTTTTTCTGAAAATACATTTACGATAGAGACCGTATCGTTTATCGTTTGCGAGGGAGTGCTCATTAGCGAACGTGATAGCGAGTTGCGCACGTTTGTCGAGGCAAGTCGCAAATTGCAGATGTCCTACCGAAGTTACACTACGGGATACCATATTCTGATTTCGATCCTTGAGGCTCGTATCGACCTTGATGCCGATATGGTCGAGATTATCTCTCGACAGATTGCTGCACTGTCGAACCTCAACAAAGATGTCGATAAGAGTGTCGATAAGGATATTCTGTTTGAGATTAGCCGTCTGCAAGAGAACACGATGGTGATCCGTGAGACCATATTCGACCGCCAACGCCTCTTGAGTGGTGTGCAACGTTCGGAAAGGTTTCCCAATGATATTTACCCCTTGGTGGCTATCATGCTCAACGACGTTGGGTCGCTGCTCAACCATGCCGATTTTAGTTTCGAGCGTTTGGAGTTTTTGCAAGATACGTTTATGGGTCTTATCAATATCGAGCAGAACAAGATTATCAAGTTCTTTACGGTACTCTCGGTAATCTTTATGCCTCCTACGTTGATTGCAAGTGTCTATGGTATGAACTTCCGTGCTATGCCCGAGCTAGATTGGGCATTGGGGTTTCCGTATGCCATTGTTTTGATGATCCTCTCGGTGGCTGCAACTCTTTTGTTCTTTAAGCGCAAGAAGTGGCTCTAAATCTAATTAATAACCTAACATATTTCACCTTTTATCCCCTTCCTTACCCCGCAAACGAATCAGAAAACAAAACTAACACTCATGTCACTAAAAATAGTACAGGTTTCCACACGATCGCAACTGCGTGAATTTATCAAATTCAAGGTCAAACTCTATAAAGACAATCCATATTGTGTTCTTCCTCTGGATTTCGACGAGATGAACATCCTTAATCCAAAGAAGAACCCTGCTTTCGAGTTCTCTCAGGCGGCGCAGTTTCTCTGCTATCGAGAGCGAGAGATCGTGGGACGTATTGGGGTTTTTATCAACCATAGAGCCAATGAGACATGGTCTGAGAAGCATGGACGTTTTGGATGGTTTGACTTTATCGAAGATCCTGCGGTTGCACAACTTCTCATCGACACAGGGTCGGCTTGGCTCAAAGAGCGAGGCATGGAGGCTATGGTGGGCCCACTGGGTTTCACAGACTTGGATCATGAGGGGATGCTGATCGAGGGGTTCGACCAAGTGGGGACAATGAGTACTCTCTATAACTACCCTTACTATCCCGAGTATATGCAGCAGATGGGGTTCAAAGCCGATGCGCAATGGCTTGAATACTTGGTTCAAGTGCCCACCGATCCCAACTTCCGTATGTTGAAGCTATCGGAGATTGTAGCCCGTCGCAATAACCTGCATTTCAGAAAATTCAAAAACAACAAACAACTAATAAAAGAGGGATGGGGTGATAAATTTTTTGAGCTAATCAACACAGCCTATGCCCCTCTCTACGGATATGTAGCACTAACACCAGAGCAAAAGAAATCATACGTCAATCAATATGTACCATTTTTGAACCTCAACCTATTCACCTGTATTGTCGACGATCAAGACAAAATGGTAGCCGTAGGGGTTGCCCTGCCATCGTTGGCCAGAGCAATGCAAAAATGCAAGGGAAGCCTCCTACCCTTCGGTTTTATACATATGCTAAAGGCTCTAAAGGCAAAAAAGATGGAACTGGCAGACCTACTGCTAATTGCAGTCGAGCCAGAGTATCAAGGCAAAGGAGTCAATGCCATGGTCTTTGCAGGGATCATAAGAGGTCTGAATAAGCTAGGAGTCAAACAGGTCGAAAGCAATCCCGAGCTAGAGGTAAACGAGAAAATGAGAAACCAATGGGAAGGCTTCGACTACAAACAACACAAACGAAGAGTTGCCTTTATCAAAGAAATCTAAACCCTAAATCAAAAATACAAATGAAGAAGTTTTTTATCAGTACATTATCTCTTTTTGTTGCGCTGACCACCTGCGTGGAGGTTCAAGCAGCAGACACCCTTCACGTTCGGGAATACTACACCCCTCTGATGATTAATCGTGATGCCAATCTCTATTTTGATCTTTCGGTCAAGCCAACCTCTGCGGGTCAGATCTTCGAGGAGCTTACGCTTCAGATCGACAAGGGTGAGCATATCGAATCTCTGTCGCTCTACTACACCGGAACTCGCAATCTTGCCAGTGGCAATAACTACTATAATAGCTTTACTAGCGAGTCGTATGCGGTCAAGAAATTCGAGACCTCGAAGGTCAAGAAGACAATAAAGATGGATGTTGACACACGTCTGTTCAATTCAAACAACTACTTTGTGGTGGGAGTTACCCTCAAAGAGAGCACTCCTCTGGATGCAATGGTCGATATAAAGTTGGTCTCAGCTCGTAGTTCTCAGGGCGATCTTGTAATCGACTATTCGGGATCGGCGCAACAACGCCATGTGGGTGTTTCGGTACGTAATGTGGGCGACGATGGCGTTTCGGCATATCGCATACCGGGGATGGTCACAACCCAAAAAGGTACTCTAATTGCCACCTACGATATTCGTAATAACAGCTCAGTCGACCTACAAGAAGATATTCAGATTGGCGTAAATCGTAGTACTGATGGTGGTAAGAGTTGGGAGCCAATGCAAGTTGCAATAGATATGCGAGGTTATGGTGATCTGCCAGATTCAGAAAATGGTGTGGGAGACCCAGCAATCCTAGTAGACCAAACCACAGGCGATATTCTAATTATCGGACTTTGGTCGCACGGTATTGGCGGTATGCGTAACTTCTGGAACTCAAAACGTGATGTAATGCTACCCGAAGAAGAGGCTGCTCAGGTGGTTGTTGTGAGAAGCTCAGACGACGGACGAACATGGAGCGAACCACTCAACATCACACCACAGGTGCGTAATGCTCGTTGGGGCGTAAACCTTCAGGGCCCTGGTCGTGGTATCACGATGAAAGATGGCACACTGGTCTTTGCATTCCAATACCTAGACTCAGATAACCTACCATACGCAACAATCATCTACTCGAAAGACCACGGTCAAACATGGCAAGTGGGAGCACCAGCCAAAGACAACACAACCGAAGCGCAAGTAGTAGAACTCGCAGATGGTCGATTGATGTTGAACATCCGTGACAATCGTCGTGGTTCACGTTCGGTATATACCACCAATGATATGGGAGCCACATGGGAAGTACACCCAACATCACGAGGAGCACTCATCGAGCCAACGTGTCAGGCAAGTTTGCTAGATACTGGCGATGGAAAAACCCTAGTATTCAGCAATCCAGCTCACGAGAGCGACCGTGTTAATATGACAATCAAAGGGTCGACAGATGGCGGAGAAACATGGAACGAAGGCATTTTGATTGATGCCCAAGGCGGATGGGGTTATTCATGCTTGACGATGATCGACAAAGAGACCGTAGGTATTCTCTACGAAGGAAGTCAGGCATGTATGCAATTCCAAGCCATTCCACTAAAAGAGATCCTCAACGCAAAGTAGAGTTATCCAACAACAATAACTAATCACGAAAACAGAAGCGTTTATAGAGCCAGAATCTCTGTAAATGCTTCTGTTGATTTTTATAGTAGACACAAGTACCATGAAAAGAGAAAAGATAGATATAGAAAACTGGGGACGCAAAGAGCTGTATGAGTTCTTCAAGGATTTTGCCAATCCCACAGTAGGCATTACTGCCGAGATAGAGTGCGAGAATGGCTACCGTTATGCTCGTGAGAATAACAAATCATTCTTTTTGGTTTATAGCTATGCTATACTTAGGAGCATTAACGAGATTCCCGAATTTCGGTACCGTATTGAGCAAAGCCCCCAGGAGGCTGAACCTGCGGTCTATAAATACTCTCTGATTAACCTTAGCTCACCAATCAAGGTGAACAAGAGTGGGAAGTATATTCAAAAAAATATTGACTACAACCCCGATTTTGAGACTTTTCACTGCGGAGCGAAAGAGGAGATTGCCAAGGTCGAGGAGTCGGATGTTATATTCGAGCAGAAGTCAGCACAGGGAGGGATTGTATCTTTGAGTGCCGTGCCTGATCTACATTTCACGGGGATCTCATATACTCTTCGATATGAGAAGGGGGTGAATTTTTTACCACTTGTCACAGTGGGAAAGATGGTCGAGCGAGAGGGGCGGAAGGTGATCCCTATTGCTATTTCTATTCACCATGGTTTGGTCGACGGGCATCATGTTACGGAGTTTTTCAAACGGGTTGAATCTATCCTTAGAGAATTTTAAATGGGGAGTGTTCTCGGACGGCTGTCGGTGTGGCTCGTAAAGCCATCGGGTTTACGGGGCTCGGGGCGTGTGGGAGCCGTCCGCCCCGTAGATTTTTCTAGCGAAAAATCCGCTGTCGCATTCGGAATATTATCATCCCCGAAGAAATGGATTGTTCTCGGACGCTCGGGCGACCTGTGCTTCGATAGAAGTGCAGGGCTCCCGTGGGGGAGCGTCCGCCCTGCTGACTTTTCTTACAGAAAAGTCTCGCTATCGCAATTGAACCATTTTAACGCCAAACAGCGTTCATAAAATCCTAAAAAAACCTAACGAGCCAAAGAAGAACTATACTCCTCCATAACACGCAAAACATCATCACGCATAACATTAAACCCTGCTCGATTAGCCTCATTAATAGGATCACCAGGAGTAGTAGGAATCTTATCAGGATTAATATACTTGCCATTCTGCTTAATCCTAAAGTCAAGGTGAGGCCCAGTAGAACCACCCGTATTACCCGTGTAAGCCACAACCTGACCCTTCTTGACACGAGTGCCAACAGCAATCCCCGAAGGATAACGACTCAAATGCAAATAACCACTCTCCAACCCCTGTGAGTGCTTAATAAAAAGAATATTTCCACCACCACCACTATCCCATCCCTTGCGAGAAACAGTACCATCGGCAACCGCCAAAACAGGAGTGCCAACAGGTGCCGCATAGTCAATACCATTATGCTGCTGACGAATACGCTTAATAGGATGAATACGACTACCAAACTTAGAAGTAACACGTGCCTTATAACTCAAAGGTGAACGCAAAAAAGCCTTCTTCATATTATTCCCCTTCTCGTCCCAATAACCCTTGGTCTCGCCCTGCTCATAACGAATAGCAGTGTATGCGACCCCCTTGTGGGTAATCTCAATACCATAGACCTTGCCAATACCAATGCTTGTGGTATCAATAAACTGCTCCTCATACAAAACACGATAACCATCGCCCTGCTGAATAGCTCCAAAGTCAATAGTCGACTCATAAACCTCGGCCATCTCATTAGAGAGCAAAGCCCCAACCGAACCATACAAAGTAGATTCAATAACACCCTCTTTGTACCGCTCCTCGACCACTACATTCTTCTTGGCAGTATGAACATAAATAGAATCCTCCATAGCAAAAGTGATAAACTCCGTGCGATTCTTCTCGTAAATCAAAAACGACAAAGATTCACTAGTGTCACCACGTGAAATAAAAGCAGTATAAGGCTGACCAGCACGAAGATCACGAAGATCAAAAACTCCATTACACTTCTCGATCAATTTGTTGATAACAGCAATATTAACATTATACTTGCCATTGAGCAGCTTAGAAAAAGTCTCACCGCTCTGAATATCATCGCTCTCTAGTTCATAGTTATCGACAGTAATACCATAGAGCTGCTTGGCATTAAACCCAAGGATCGCCTCTTGACGAGCAATAGCCCGAGCATCAGGAAGGTTCTGGTCATAAGAATAGACCTCACCCTCGCACGAAGAGCAACGCCTAAAGAGCAAAACCACCGAAAGCACCAAAATCAAAGCCAATAGAGCATAGAGTGTATAGATCAACAGCCTTGCCCGTGACACCCCACGAGTAAACTTAATCAGACGAATCCACGCACGTTTTAATATCTTTTTTATCATAATAATCTGTTATCCTAAATATTTTTCTGAAGCTCTGCTATTTTTGAAGCCCCTTACTTCTGAACCTCTTTTGCGCCCTTGGCACTGTTGCGTTGAGCGGCAGTTTGACGCACCTTCAAAGCCTCGAATCCCTCACCATAAACACCACTAACACTTGCGGTCGAAATAAACGACTGAGGATCCTCTTCTTTGATAATACGATAGATCTGTGACTGCTGAGTCTTGCGACAAACAACCATAGTAATCTTTTGGGGTTGACCCGTAAAACCACCCTCGGCTTCGAGATATGACACACCTCGTTTTGCCTCGTTGATTATCCGATCACCTATCACTTTATATTTCGATGAGAAAATAAACATATGTACAGATTGTTTGTTACCCGAGGTGATAAGCTCGACCGTATAGCCAATAGCCGCCAAAGAGACAAAACCATAGATCGAAGGCTTCAAATCACCCTTGAAAACCAAAATCGAGCAAAGAATAATGGTGAAATCACACATCATCAACACCCGACCAAACGAAATACTAGAGTATTTGGTCACCATCATAGCAACAATATCGGTACCCCCGCTACTTCCGCCCTGAGTAAAGCAGATTCCAACACCAAAACCACACATAACACCACCTAGGATAACCATCAAAAGCTGATCGCCCTCGGCAGCACTAAGCCCCAAAAGCCCTTCGGAAAGCACAGCACCAAAGATATTCATCATAATGGTGGTAAAGATTATAGCAAAAATCGTCTTGATACCAAACTTCGGCCCAATAACCATCAGACCAATCGAAAGCAAAACAGCATTAACCAAAAAGTAGAGTGTGCCGACAGTCAAAAAACCTGTGGTAGGACTTCCCAAAGCATAGTAAATCAGAGCCGATATACCACCTGCACCTCCCGTCACGGTTTGGGCAGGAATCAAAAGTGCAGTAAAACCAAAGGCATAGGCAATCAGACCTATTATTATCAGCAAATACTCTTTCAGCAGGATGAGTTTAGGGTTAGAGTGGTGTGACATTGTTTTTTAAAAGGATTTCTTTGTTTTTTAGTAAACTATATTAATAATTCGACCCAGAACCACGATTACCTTTTTGATTGGGCGTGATTCGGTATAGCGCAATGTATTTTCGTGCTCACGAACGATTGCTTCGACCTCGGCAGCCGTAAGATCGAGAGCAAGAGGGAGTTTATATCGCATCTTTCCATTCATCGAGACTGGATATTCAAACGATTTCTCAACAAGGTATTCTTCGTTATATACAGGCCATTGAGCATCGCACACACTACCCTTCGGGGATAGTTGCGCCCAGATCTCTTCGGCAATATGAGGAGTAAAAGGAGCTAGAAGCACTGTAAGTTCTTTGAAAATATCGGCCGAGGTAGCCTTCTGAGAGGTCAACTCATTAAGGCAGATCATAAAGGCACTAACTGCGGTATTGAACGAGAAGTTCTCTATATCTTCGCTAACCTTCTTGATTGTCTTATGCAACGTTTTCAGATTCTCGGGAGTTGCCTTAGCATCATTTGCACCCTCAACAGCACGCCAAAGTCGACGAAGGAATTTATGAACACCATCAATACCATTGGTATCCCAAGGCTTAGACTGCTCCAAAGGCCCCAAGAACATCTCATACATACGCAAAGTATCGGCACCATAGTTCTCGACAATCATATCAGGATTGACCACATTATACATCGACTTACTCATCTTCTCGACAGCCCAGCCACAAGTATATTTATCATCATCCAAAATAAACTCTGCATCCGAAAACTCAGGTCGCCAAGCCTTGAAAGCCTCCAAATCCAAAATATCATTCTTCACGATATTAACATCGACATGGATCTCTTGGGTATCATGCTGATCTTTGATCGTAGCACTCACAAAGGTATTAGTCCCCTTAATGCGATAGACAAAATTAGAGCGACCTTGGATCATACCCTGATTGACCAATTTCTTATAAGGCTCATCCTGACAAATATAACCTAGGTCATAGAGGAACTTCTTCCAAAAACGAGAATAGATCAAGTGACCCGTAGCGTGTTCGATACCCCCAACATAGAGGTCAACGCTCTGCCAATATTCATTTGCCTCTTTAGAGACCAAAGCCTCAGAGTTGTGCGGATCCATATAACGAAGGTAATAAGCCGAAGAACCAGCAAAACCAGGCATAGTAGAGGTCTCATATTTCCACCCTTCGACACGAGCCAAAGGAGGCTCACCAGCCGAAGTAGGAGTAAAGTTCTCGATCGAAGGAAGCTCCAGTGGAAGCTCATCCAAAGAGATCATACGAGCAACACCACCCTCATAATAGACAGGGAATGGCTCACCCCAATAACGTTGACGAGAGAAAATAGCATCACGAAGACGATAGTTGATCTTACGAGAGCCAATACCCTGACTTTCGATAGTAGTCAACATCTTCTCGATCGCCTCTTTAACCTCTAGTCCATTCAAAAATTCCGAATTAATCAACCGACCCTCTTTGGCATCATAGCTTTGTTCGGTTACATCGCACTCGATAATAGGAACAATCGGAAGGTCGAAATGACGAGCAAAAGCATAGTCACGACTATCATGAGCCGGAACAGCCATAATAGCCCCCGTACCATAGCCCGAAAGCACATAATCACTAATATAAATAGGTATCTTAGTACCATTAAAAGGATTCAAAGCATAGCCCCCCGTAAAGCAACCACTAACACGAGTCTCGGCCATACGCTCACGCTCCGAACGTTTCTTAGTAGCCGAAATATACTCCTCAATATCCGCACGTTGAGCATCGGTAGTAATATCCCCAACCCAAGGGTGCTCAGGAGCCAAAACCATAAAGGTAACCCCAAAAGTAGTATCACAACGAGTAGTAAAGATCTCCAGCTGACGATCCGAACCATCAATAGGGAAAAACATAGTAGCCCCCTGAGAACGACCAATCCAGTTGCGTTGGATCTCCTTCAAAGAATCACTCCAATCCACATTCTCCAATCCATCCAAGAAACGCTGGGCATAAGAGGTCACACGCAACAACCACTGCTTCATAGGTTTCTGCTCGACAGGATGTCCGCCACGAACCGAAAGACCCTCTTTGACCTCGTCATTGGCCAGAACAGTTCCCAAAGCCTCACACCAGTTCACCGAAGTAACCGCCTGATAAGCCAAACGATAGTCACGCTCAAGGATCTCATTCTGAGCGGAAGCCGATAGAGAGTTCCAACCAAAAGTATCCGCCGCCGCAAATTTCTGGGTCAAATGCTCAATAGGCATAGCCTTATCCAACTCAACATCATAATAGTGGTTATACATCTGGATAAAAGCCCACTGAGTCCACTTATAATAAGAAGGGTCACAAGTTCTAACCTCACGATTCCAATCATAACAAAAACCAATCTTATCCAACTGCTCACGATAACAAGCAATATTCTGCTGTGTAGTAACCGCAGGATGTTGCCCCGTCTGGATAGCATACTGCTCGGCCGGAAGACCAAAAGCATCATATCCCATAGGGTGCAAAACATTAAACCCTTTCAGACGCTTATAACGACTAACAATATCCGAAGCGATATAACCCAGAGGGTGACCAACATGAAGACCCGCTCCCGAAGGATAAGGGAACATATCTAGTATATAGAATTTAGGACGACTATGGTCAATCTCGACTTTGTATATCTGATCGGCAACCCATTTCTCTTGCCACTTTTTTTCAATCTCTTTAAAGTTGTATTCCATTGTTATTTGGTATCTATTTCTCTTAAATCTTTTTATTATTTTTCTTAGTTTTTCGATGTATCCTGCTCGGTGAGAATACGGGTATATTCGGGGCGATCAATCAAAATCTCGATCGCTTTCTGAAGGTCTTTATCATCTTTGGTTGCCAAAGAGTACTCTAGCGCACCACGAGAATAGTACCATCGGGTAATAATTGAGGTGGCCAACATCTCCTCAATCTCATCTTGATGTTGCACCAAAAGGGCGTTCTTATCGTCGGCAAGTTTCGCCTCGATCGAATCCATCAAAGGAAGGATCTCTTGGTAGTGAGACTCGAATTTCGAGAATTTACGCAACTCTTCGAGCGTCGATTGAGCAGGTGAGGTATAATCAATAGTCTTATCCTGCATATACGCCACAAACTCCGAGTAGATCCGATCGTCGACCACAAACTCCAACATCTCCTCTGGCTCATTCTGAGCGGCATAGAGATTAGAGAAATCATCCAAAAAGCCAAAAGCCATCAAAAGTGTACCAAACTTAGAAAGATAACTATCCTCGATCATAATATCAGGATTAATACCTCCACCATCATAGACCTTGCGACCCGAAGAGGTAATAAACTCCTGAACCAAAGAGTCAGGAATATGTTTCACCGAACCATCGTCATTGCGATGAGTATAGTCAATAGCCTGAATACAGCGACCCGAAGGGGTATAATATTTGGCAATAGTGACCTTGACCATAGCATTCTCCGAAACCGACTTTGGAGCCTGAACCAAACCCTTACCAAAGCTACGGTTACCAATAACAACACCTCGGTCATAGTCCTGCATTGCACCAGCTAGAATCTCACTTGCCGAAGCAGAACTCTGATCAATCAACACCACCAAAGGAAGATCGGCAGCCACAGGAGCTTTCTTGGTCGAATATTCATGATTACTCTGACGTGTCTTGCCTCGAAGTGTGGTAATCAAAGTGCCACGAGGGAGAAACAGCCCTGCAATATCAACAGCACAGCTAACCACCCCACCACCATTACCACGAAGGTCAATAACCAATCCCGAAAGAGCATCATTCTCGCCCATGAGCGATTCGAGAGCACCACGCACCTCCTCAGCACCATCCGAAGTGAAAGTCGTAAAACGAATATAGCCCACACTATCACCCAACATACCATAGTAAGGAACCGAAGGAATAGTAATCCTCTGGCGTGTTATCTCGACCTCGACAGTGGTAGTAGTATCTTTCACGGGGCGATATTTCAAAGTAAAACTAGTCTGAGGTTCGCCTTTAAGACGAGCACTAACCTTCTCAGAACCCAATCCCTTGAGCGACTCGCCATCAATCTCCAAGAGGCGGTCACCAGCCTTTAGACCAATCAAATCAGAAGGCGATCCAGCATAAGGCTCACTAATCTCGACCCATTCGCCACGCTGACGAATCAAAGAGCCAATCCCAGCATACTGTCCCGTGGTCATAAAATCAAAATCGGCCATCTCCTGCTCCGAAATATATTCGGTATAGGGATCCAACTCCTCAAGCATAGCATCAATAGCCGTAGTAATCATCTTATCGGGATCAGTACTATCGACATACATCATATTAACGCTAGTAAAGAGGTTAAAGAATATCTCCATTGATTTTGCAATCTCAAGATTTTGGTCTTTGCTCTCGGGCGAAGATAGCTCAACATTTTGAGCCGAGACATTGATCGCAACAAGCGACAATGCCACCATCGCAAACAACTTTTTCATACTAGTTTTCATGATCCATTATAGGTATGAGGTGATACGATAGGCGATCTTGACGATCTCTTTGCGAGAACCCACAATGACCGAGACACCATCTTGGGTGGTGATAGTCACTTTATCTTCCCACATGGTGATTAGTTTTTTCGAGAACGAAGCTCCCTCGAACTCCATATTTTCATTGTCGGCGTTCACTCGTTTATAGCCACACATGGCCAAGATACGCTCCACTTCTTCCACACGATTTGAGGCATTGACCGTTAGCGTTTTGCGGGTGAAACCAATAAAGGGATAGATCAGCGAGAAGAAGATTATAGCACCAATGAGCATCAATCCTCGCTCACCTTTATAAGCCTCGAAGCTAATAGTATCACCAAAGCTATTCATAATCAGCAGCATTGCACCTAGCAGTAGAACAAAGTAGACAATATACTTTAAAAATCGGATAAGATAACGTTTCATTTTTATTATTCTTGGGTATTAAATTCAAATAAATATCAAAGACAAAAGTAGTTATTTATATCTGGTTTTCAAACTATTTTATCAATGCAACACCATATTTCTTTAGACCATCGCACCCATTCAAGCTCAAAGGTCAGACCAGAAAGTTGTCATGGAAATTTATTGTCCACGAGAAGAAGCAGTAGTTTAGCTCTCGACCTTCGTCTGTCATCCTAAAACGGAGGTTATCTCTTAACACCTTTTCTATCTTGCCCAGCACCTCAGGGGGGATCGAGACATACCTCGACTCGCTACCAAAGCTATAATAGACATCGACCACACCGCCCGTCTGGGAATCCATATTAATATTGATCGTAAAATGGTAGCTCACCTCTTGAGAGAGATATTCCAACAGAGGCTCAGGCAGTTGTGCTTTGACCAACTCATAGCATTGCCCAATAGGGATTGTTGCCCCATTAAAAGTGGGTCTCTTGCCAAAGAGCACCTCTTGACTCATGGGCTGACCATCTTTTCGTACTCGATCGACAAAAACATAACGTTGATCGTGGTTATAGACCTTGCGCTCTCCAAATTCGGTGACATACTCCATAACCACACTATCTCCCCGAGCCACCCCACTATCATGGGGGTAGTAGTTGGTCTGAGCACAAGCCAACGAAAGAGTATAGATCAAAGATATAACAAAAAGACAAAAACCCTTCATAACACCCCCCGCTATTGATTAATCTGAATAGTTTTAAAAAACTTATCAGCCAAAATAGTACCCTCGGGAGAAGTAGTAGGATAGGCAACCATATTATACCATAACTGATCGGAGCGAAGAATCAAAACCGCACGGAACTCATAAAGCACAGTCGAAATCAAATAACTACCGCTAAACATACGAACCTTCGACCCGTTAAGCTCATAGTCGCTAGGAATATACTGAAAAGCCTCCATAGAGTTTTCGCCTACCATGCTCTGAAGAATCATCGAAGTAGCCCCCTCACGATCAATATCATTGTCACCCGAAAAATCAACCTTCATCGAGGTAACACTACACACCTCTTCTTTTGTCCACTGACGAGCCACAATCCGCCGAGCACCAACAATAGTATCGGGTTGGGCAAAAGTGGTATCGGTAACCAACTTCAGAGCATAAGGAAACTGAAGCGTAGATTGCAAATCCTCATAATAATTAAGATTCCAATTCGATTCGATAATAGCATCAATCGAACTATCACGAAGATTACGAGTAAACCAAAAAATAGAGGCGACAACCAAAAACAAAGCCACAGCACACCCCAAAGCAATAGCCACCCAGCCCCCACGCTGTCGACGCTTAATGCTACGCCCAATCCTGCGCTGATCTGCGCTCCCCGAAATAGCAGCCCCACTCACCGCACACGATGAGAGATACTGCTGAAAAGTGGCACCAGGATTGACCTGTTGCCATTGACTATAACTATTGGTCATCTTTACGCCACAATTGGGGCACAAAACCATATACTCGCTACGCAACTCCACTAGCTGCATACACTTTTCACATTTGATATAATGTTTCACCGCCATAATTTCTTAACTTTGTAAATTAATTCCACACTACTCTTTTGCCACAAACTCCAGATCAATGCAAATTAAAGAAAAAATATCGTTACTTCCAACTTCTGCGGGTGTTTATCAATTCTTAGATGCCCACCAAACGGTTATTTATGTTGGCAAGGCAAAGAATCTGCGCTCTCGTGTGGGGTCGTATTTTGTGGAATCTCGTGACCACTCGCCAAAGGTTAGAGCTTTGGTGCGGAATATCGCAGAGCTTCGCCATATTGTGGTAGATAGCGAATATGACGCTCTATTGCTCGAAAACAACCTAATCAAGGAGCTTCAACCCCGATATAACATCCTGCTCAAAGACTCCAAGAGCTACCCATGGATCTGCATCTCAAGAGAGCCTTTCCCACGCATCTTCTCGACACGCCGAATCGACAAACGAGAGGGCGACTATTTTGGTCCCTACGCAAGTATCTCAATGCAAAATGCAGTATTAGAACTAATCAGAGGGCTTTATCCATTGCGTAGTTGCAGACTAAACCTATCACCCGAAATAATCAAAAAGGGGAGATATAGCGTCTGCCTAGAGTATCACATAGGCAACTGCAAAGGATGTTGCATCGACCAAGAAAGCCCCGAAGATTACGCCAAATATATAGCCTCGGCAAGAGAAATACTTCGTGGTGACCTAACAGCAGCCAAGGAGTTCTTCGGGGAACAAATGCAACGAATGGCAGGGGAACTAAAATTTGAAGAGGCCGAGAAGATAAAAGCCAAACTAATATCGCTCGAAAAATATTCAGCCCGATCAATAATCGTAAGCCCAACACTAACAAACATTGATGTAGTGAATATCCTAATCGAAGATGGGGTCTATTGCAATCGGATGCGGGTCGTGTCGGGTGCTGTGGTCAATAGCTACACATTTGAACTGCGCAATACGAT
>JAWXTL010000006.1:0-18320 GCA_044433565.1 Rikenellaceae bacterium
GTCACGTTGTATGCTTTGGATTGTGAGGATTTGGGTGTTGAGCCTTCTACTCCTGCTGGGGGAGTGGCTTTTAACATTTGGCTTCATACCATCGAGAAGTGCTCTTTGGTTTTCTATTACCGCAATTTGTAATCTCTCTTGTGGTACAAATGTTTAGAGGTTTACACCGTTGGGTGTAAACCTCTTTTATCATCTGGATAGAAGATTTGGTGTATTCTCGGACGGCTGTCGGTGTGACACGTAAAGCCATCGGGTTTACGGGGCTCCCGACGGGGGGGGAGCCGTCCGCCCCGTAGATTTTTCTAACGAAAAATCCGCTATCGCAATTGGGGTGTTTGTCTCACGAAGATATGGATTATTCTGGGACGCTCGGGTATTTTCTGGGACTCTTGCTGGGTCATGTGCTATGAAATAGTGCAGGGCTTCCGTGGGGGTGAGAACGAAAAGTCTATAACAAAATATCGCCGCCTTGCAACGCTCTCAAAAAAAAGGTCGTGTAACCCGAAAGCTACACGACCCATTATCAAACGAAGGATGAAACTACTCAATACGACGAGCACCATCCGAAATAACCACCGGATAGATCTTACATTCCAAACCAAATTTCTCCAAGTATTTCGCCTGAACAGTCTCAACAAAATTGTCATATTTCTCTGCCTTAACAACATTAATACAACAACCACCAAATCCACCGCCCATAACACGAGAACCGCTAACGCCGCACTCACGAGCAACCTCATTGATATAATCCAACTCAACGCAAGATACCTCATACAATACACTCATACCAATATGTGTTCCATACATCTTACGTCCTGCTGTTTCATAGTCGCCCTGCTCCATAGCAGCACAAGCCTCCTGAAGACGATCAACCTCCTCACGAGCATACAAAGCACGGATATAATCCTCTTGGGTGATCTCACCAATCACCTCCTCAAGCCAAGAGACCTCTGCATCACGCATAAACTCAACCTCAGGGTGATTCTTTTGGATAGCAGCCACTGCACGTTCGCAGCTCTCACGACGACGATTGTAAGGAGATCCCACCAATTCGTGTTTCACGCAAGAGTCAACCAAACATACCTTGTAACCATGGCTCTCAGGGTCGAAAGAAACATATTCAAACTCACCCGATTTACAGTCCAATTTCATAAGGTGACCTGCCTTACCATGAATCGAAGCAAATTGATCCATAATACCACATTTCACACCCACATAGTTATGCTCTGTTGATTGACCAACACGTGCAAGTTCCATCTTGTCGAACCCAAGTGTTAGCATATCATTCAAAGCAAAAGCATAGGTAGATTCCAAAGCTGCCGAAGAAGACATACCAGCACCTAGTGGCACATCACCCGAGAATACTGTATCAAACCCTTCTGGGATCACAGCACCACGTTTGGTAAGCTCACGAACTACACCAAAAACATACTTAGCCCAATGCTCCGCAGGAGCATCGGCATCCGAAGCGAAGCCAAATTCTGAACTTTCGTTCAAGTCCAAAGCATAAGCACGGATTTTATCTGTACCATTGAATTTAATCTCGGCGACCATACCCTTGTCGACTGCACCCGGAAGCACAAAGCCACCATTATAGTCAGTATGTTCACCAATAATATTAATACGACCTGGAGAAGCATAAACCAAACCAGCCTCACCATAAAGTTCCGAGAACTTATCTTTAATAGGTTGTGTGTTCATTTTGTCTAAAAGATATTTCTAGTTATCAGATTTTTTAACTTTCGAGCCGATAAGAGCATAGTATAGAAGGTATGCCTCACCAACTACAACGATAGTCCAAGTCATTTCCCAACCGCCAATAGCGTCAGCTGCGATACCTTGTACGAATGGAAGGATAGCACCACCCACAACACCTAGCATCAATGCGCCAGAACCTTTTGCGGTATAGCGACCAAGACCTTTCATTGCAAGTGCAAAGATTGCTGGCCACATGATAGAGTGGAAAAGACCAACACCTACCAACAACCAAGGGTTGCCCAGTACCATCGAAGCGATAACCAAAACACCAGCGATCAACGAAGTGAATACCAATTGAGTTTTAGCAGGAATAGTGCTTACGAATGCGCCACAAAGACGACCTACTAGCATACCACCCCAGTATAGAGATGCCATCATAGCTGCTCTTTCGGCGAATGTACCACCTAGGTCGGTTGCATAAAGGTTGATATTTGCACCAACGCAAACCTCAACACCCACATACATAAAGATAGCGATAACACCAAGTGCTAGGTGAGAGAAGCTCCAAACAGAACCTGGAAGTTTTTCGTCTTTATTAGAAGTTGTACCTTGAATATCAGGAAGATTGATTTTGGTAAGAGCAAATGCAATAGCAGCTACAACCACCATCAAAACACCAAAAGGAACCATTACCGATCCGATTTGAATGTCAGCCATATCAACACCACCAAAGATTACGAATGCCACGAAGAAAGGAGCGATAGTAGTCATAGTAGAGTTAAGAGCACCTGCGATTGATTGACGTTGTACGTCCGATGTACCTTTTACGTTACAAGCAACAAGATAAGGATTTACAACCACCTGAAGGAATGTCATTGCTGTACCCACTACGAACGAACCTAGAAGGAAGATAAAATATGCAACAGGAATGTTTGCCTCGCCAAATGCGATGCTTGAGCCTTCACTTGCTTGGAATTGCCATGCCGACAGCTCGAATAGTGCAAGACCACCAACTAGGATAAATAGTGCAATAACTAGTGTCGAACGGTAACCTCTTGCCTCTACCATTTTTGCTGAAGGAACACCCATTACCAAGTATGCTAGGAAGAAGGTGAAGGTAAGCAGGGTTGTCAAGGTGTTTTTCAGTGCACCTGCCTCGCTTAGGAATGCTGATTGCAAAGGCACTTGGAACTGCTGATTAAGTACTGTTAGGAAGCCAATAAGACCCATAAGTACTACCATCGTGATAAATGGCCCTGTGTAGGAAATTTCTTTTTTTTGATTCATAATAATTTATTTTAGGTTTTTAGTTAGTTTTTATTTTGAGGATACTCCCCGTTGATTTTTATTTTACTTTGAAGCTATAGATGATGTGTTGTTCGTAGACTTCTCCTTTGCACAATACTACTGATGGGAAGTTTTCTTTGTTTGGGCTGTCTGGGAATGCTTGACACTCCATTGCCACACCACTACGATCTAGGTATTCGTTGGTTTTGCCCATTGGCGAACCATCTAGCCAGTTGCCTGTATAGATTTGGATTCCCGCTTGGGTTGTTCTGACCTCTACGGCTCTGCCTGATTTTGGTTCGTATAGCTCACCTGCGTAGCATAGTTTTCCTTTTTCCCAACCGTCGATTGCCCAGCAGTGGTCATAGCCTTTACCAATTTTCAATGCCTCGAAATCATCTTCGATACGTGATCCGATCACGGTCGATTGGCGGAAGTCCATTGGCGTACCTTCGACATCAGCAAATTCGCCTGTTGGAATTTGGGTCTGATCGGTTGGCAACCATTTCTCACAAGCCAATTGCAGTTGATGATCTTCGATTATACCATTTCCTTCGCCTTTTAGATTGAAATATAGGTGATTAGTCAGATTTACGATTGTTGCACCATCAGTACTTGCGTGGTAGGTGATCTCCAGATTGCAATCATCATCCCAGTCATAACAAGCCTCAGCACCTAGCTCCGAAGGATAGCCCTCCTCGCCCGGGGCACTAACATAGTTAAAGACCACACGATTGCCCTCGACACGACTCGCCCACAAGCGATTCTGGAAACCCGTAGGTCCTCCATGCAAAGCGTTCGGGCCATTATTAATAGCCAGACGATAATCCTCGCCATCCAAAGTGAATTTACCACGAGCAATACGGTTAGCATAACGCCCCACCGATTTACCCATAGCAGCACCATCGCCCTGATAAGATTGCCACTCTTTATAGCCCAACACAACATCGGCAATTGCGCCATCTTTGTCAGGTGCACCAACACCCACAACCGTAGCCCCAAGGTTAGTTAGTTTGACCCAAGCACCACTGGCATTGGTCATAGTGTACAAGATAACAGGTTCTCCCTCGGCGGTCATCCCCCATATTTGTTGTTCGATTTCTATCATAATAATTTAAGTTTTGGATTTTAGGTAGTTTTGAATCCCAAGGGGAAGGATCTTTTTACTTTAGAAAAGTTTAGAAGGATAAACGCCATCGGCAATAAGTTTAGCAACCTTTGCAACAGTCACAGGCTTATCTTCTTTATATGTCACACCAAACCAGTCGCTAGTGGTGCTCAGAACCTTCATCTTAGCCACGCCATCGCCCATTAGTTTGTTGACCACAAGCGGAATAAAGAACTCAGCTTTTAGGTTTACGGTAGCATTTTCTCTCAAGAAATCCTTGAACATCTCGTCCGAATGAGCGAAATAATCAGGAGTAAAACCAAACAAGTTCATCGAAACAGGAGCATTCTCATCGAGTGGATGAGTGCCATCCTCTTCGATAAATACGATCTTACCCTCTTGACGCTCAATCTTCGTACGCTCAACCATACCGCAAAGCATACCCTCGCTGTCAAGCTCACAAACCCCACGGCTAACAGTACCATTCTCCGAAAGAGTCTTAGATACCTCATAACCCACCATAGCATAGTTACCACTCTGACCTGCAATAGAGGTCAAATAAGCACCCATAGTAGCAATAGCATCCTGACCATAGAAGTCATCGGCATTGATAACCGCAAAAGGCTCATCGATCACCCCCGAGGCCATCATCACAGCATGGTTAGTACCCCAAGGCTTCTCACGCCCTTCTGGCAAAGAGAATCCCTCTGGCAACGAATCCAACTCCTGATAAACATACTCAACCTCGATAGCCCCATTGAAGCGATCGGTGTTAAGTGCCGCTTTGAACTGTTCGGCAAAAGAGTGACGAATCACAAATACCACTTTGCCAAATCCACCACGGATAGCGTCGTAGATCGAATATTCGATGATCGGCTCGTTGTTTGGGCCAACCCCGTCAATTTGTTTTAGTGAGCCATAGCGAGAACCCATACCGGCAGCTAGGACTAAAAGAGTAGGTTTCATTTTAAATAGATGTTTTATGAAATTTTTATTGTTTACGTGACGTTATTTTACAATTGTTGATAATTTACCAACAAAACATTTATACAAACGTACAAAAAAAAACTAACTTTGCAAAAAAAGTTTCCCCCTTTTGTCACACAATATAAAACCAATAGAAGACCATGAAGACAAACCTACGCCGATACCTTATGCAACGTAACAAGCTCTCATTCCGAAATATACGTTCGGGGCGTGAGAGTTGGCACTGGATTTTGAGTCGTGCTCAGATTTTTTTACTCTTTTTCTCGCTTTGTGCTGTGGCTTTTGGGGCTTCGTTGTATGTGGTGGGATATACCTCGTGGATGGATATGGCACCGGGTAATCCGGGGGCTAAATCTCGCACAGCTTTGATCGAGAATATTGCTCGGCTTGACTCTCTTGAGGGTGAGTTGAATCGTTGGCAGAGTTACTATTCACGTATGGTGGTTGTGCTCGATGGGGGGGTGTTGCAAACGACTATTGACTCTCTTGAGCGTCGTAGTGAGCAGGGCGAGTTGATTGGTCGATCTGTTCTTGACTCTCTTTTGCGTGAGCAGTACTTATCGGATTCTACGGGTCTCGATCGTGAGGTTGCCCGACGTGATAGTGAGGTGACATTCAAGATGATACCTCCTAGTTTTGGTCTTATCACCAACCATTTTGACCCTAGCTCGGGGCAGTTTGGTATTAGGATTTCGCCACCACCTGCTGGGTCGATTGTCTCGGTGATGGATGGTACGGTGATAGATGTTAGTTGGGATCCCAAGACAGGGCACTCCATTACCATTCAACACGCCAATAATATGATTTCGGTCTATAAGTCGGTGGCACAAGTGGTCAAATCCACGGGCGAGCGAGTCAAGAGCGGAGAGGCAATAGCAATCAGCGGTGAGATCATAGATGGCGAAATCCCTCGCCTAGAATTTCAGCTTTGGATCAATGGTGTTTCGGTCAATGCCGAGAACTATATTGCTATGTGATCTGATTTTTTTGGTTGATATTTAGAAAAAAAATTGTACATTTGTCATTTGTATGCCAACCCACAGGGGGTTGTCTACGAAGCCCGAAGGCAAATTTTATGTCGGAGGATTATTTGATTATGTTTTTATAAAACTTCTTTAGATGGCAAAGATATTGAGTATAGAGTGTGGAACAGCAGTCTGTTCGGTAGGGCTAGGTATTGATGGTGCTTTGGTTTCGCTGCGTGAGAGTGATGCCACTCGCAACCATGCTTCGGATTTGGCTATGTATATCGAGGAGGTGCTGGACGAGAATCAAATTCGCTCTGGTGAGCTTGATGCTGTTGCTGTGGGCTCGGGCCCAGGCTCTTATACGGGGCTTCGCATTGGCTCTTCGACTGCTAAGGGGTTGGCCTATTCGTTGGGCAAACCTTTGATTGTTGTCGATTCTCTTTTGGCTTTGGCTACTCTTGCCACTCAGGAATATAACGCAGGGATACTTAGCATAGCCGATCCTTCTACGGCACTGATCGTTCCTATGATTGATGCTCGACGTATGGAGGTTTATACCTCGGTCTTCAACCTCAAGCTGCAACGACTGGAGCCTACTCGTGCCGTGGTTGTCGATAGCGATTTTTTGTCGTTTGAGCGTGAGCGATCAGAGATAATACTCCTTGGTGATGGTGGCGAGAAATGTTATGATATGTTGAGCCAGTATAGCGAGAATATCCGTTTTACGAAGATCTACTCTTCGGCACGTGGGATGGTGGCATTGGCGCAGCAGCAATTTATGGCGGGTGATTTTGTCGATACAGCCTATTGGGAGCCGTTCTATTTGAAGGACTTTGTGGCAACCCAATCCAAAAAGAAGTTTTTCTAATCCACTTAACCACATAAGTTCAATACACACAAGTAAAGTCAAAGATAGCGATCTGGCTATCAAACAACTAGTCAAACGATGATAGTAAAAGTATATAATGATAATCCTAGCGATAAAGTAATTCGCCAGATAGTTAAGACTCTTGAGGGTGGCGGTGTTATTGCCTATCCCACCGATACGGTTTATGCTTTGGGTTGCTCGATCAAGTCGCCTAAGGCGATTGAGCGTCTGCGTGAGATCAAGGGCAAGAAGGCTACTCTGATGTCTATTGTCTGTTCGGATCTTAGCAATCTTTCGGATTATGCTAAGGTTGATACTCCTACTTATAAGATCCTCAAACGCTATTTGCCTGGGGGATATACTTTTATTTTGCATAGTAGTTCCAAAACTCCCGAGAAGGTTTTGCAGGGGCGTAAGACTGTGGGGATTCGTATTCCCGATAATCGTATTGCACTAGAGATTGTTCGTGAGTTGGGTGTTCCGTTGGTCACCACTTCGGTGCGACGAGAGGGGATGGAATCAGAATATATCACCGACCCTTCGTTGATCGAGGAGTTCTATGGTGAATTGGATATGGTGGTCGATGGTGGTTATGGCGATAATTTTGCTTCGACTATTGTTGATTGCGTGGGCGAAGAGCCTGAGATCGTACGTCAGGGACGTGCTGCATTTGAAGAATAAAGAATAAAAACCCAAAAAATTTATAATATAGTAATGGAAAACATAATCAACACAATTCATACCTACGACAAGAAGGCATATAGTATGACCATCCTGCAAGGCGGCTTGATCCTTGCTCTGCTTCTTTCGTTGCCGGGCTATTTCTGCTGGGCGGCAGACTATCCTGACCAATCAATGGGCGGATACTTCACGTTTATCCAATTCTCGATCTACTTTATTGTGATGATCCTAATGGGTAAAAAAGCATATAAGATCTACTCACCCGATGGATCGCTACGTTTCTCGTATGGTAAAGCCTATTTGCATTCGTTCCTTACGGCTTTGGTGAGTGGTTTGGCGGTAGGTATTTTGACTTGGTTGCTCTATGGTGTTATGGCACCAGATTATTATATGTCGACCGTAGAGTTCTCGTTGAACGACTATGCTGCCACTGTGCCTAATATTTCGGACGAGGAGATCGAGCAGGTTCGTAGTATGGCAGTAATGATGACCAAGCCTTATATCCTAATCCCGATGACCGTTTTTAGTGCCGCATTTACGGGGGCTTTGGTTGCACTCATTAGCTCATTGATAGTCAAAAAAGAGGTTAAAACGGCATAGTTTTTTCAGGTTTTCAAAAGAATAATAGTTATGGATATTTCTGTTGTAGTACCATTTTATAACGAACAGGAGTCACTTCCCGAGCTTCTGAGTTGGATCGACCGAGTGATGGTAGCCAACCATTTTAGCTATGAGGTGGTGATGGTCGATGATGGCTCGACAGATCATTCTTGGGAGATAGCCAAGTCTCTCAAAGAGCAATATCCTGTGATTAGAGCTGTAAGTTTCCGTCGCAACTATGGCAAGTCACCTGCTCTGTTCGTTGGTTTCGAGATGGCTCAGGGTGATGTGGTTATCACTATGGATGCCGATCTGCAAGATTCGCCCGAGGAGATTCCGGAGCTTTTTCGTATGATAAAAGAGGAGGGTTACGATCTGGTTAGTGGCTGGAAAAAGCGTCGCCACGATCCCCTTGGTAAGACTATCCCCTCGAAACTATTTAACGCTACGGCACGTGTGGTTTCGGGGATCAAACTTCACGACTTCAACTGCGGATTGAAAGCCTATCGCCAAAAAGTAGTAAAATCAATCGAAGTCTATGGCGAAATGCACCGCTATATCCCAATCCTAGCCAAACAAGCTGGATTCCGCAAGATAACAGAAAAAGTAGTAGACCACCACGCCCGAAAATACGGAGTGTCCAAATTCGGTTGGGAAAGGATGATAAAAGGCTATATCGACCTACTGTCGGTGATGTTCACCAGCAAATTCGGTCGCAAACCAATGTATATATTTAGTAGTCTAGGTACAATAATGCTGCTCACTGGCGCAATAATTGCCATTATACTAATAATAGAGAAAATTACGTTACAGAGCAGTGGAGCAGTTTATAGAGCCGTGACCGACCAGCCACTATTCTATATAGCCCTCACCACCGCCATTATCGGAACACAGCTTTTTTTGGCAGGGTTCCTCGGCGAGATGATAAATCGCAACTCATCGACAAGAAATAATTACTTGATAGACGAAGAGATATAGTTTTTTGCAAAAAAAATTATACCTTTGCAGTTGGAAACAATTACTAGAAACAATTACTAAAAACAGTAACCAAATAAATAATTTAAAAAAATGTCAAAAATTAAAGTAGGTATCAATGGCTTTGGTCGTATCGGCCGCCTTGTATTCCGTGCAGCAATCAACAACCCAGAAGTTCAAATCGTAGGTATCAACGACCTTATCTCTGTAGACTACATGGTTTACATGTTGAAATACGATTCAGTACATGGTCAATTCAAAGGTGAAGTATCTTGCGAAGAAGGTTTCCTTATCGTTAATGGTGAGAAAATCCGTGTAACAGCAGAGCGCAATCCAGCAGATCTTAAATGGGATGCAGTTGGTGCAGAATACGTAGTTGAGTCTACAGGTCTTTTCCTTACTGAAGAGACTGCTGCTAAACACATCGAAGCTGGTGCTAAACGTGTTGTTATGTCAGCTCCTTCAAAAGACGCTACTCCTATGTTCGTTATGGGTGTAAACAACAAAGAGTACAAAGGCGAAGCTATCGTTTCTAACGCTTCTTGTACTACTAACTGTCTTGCTCCTTTGGCTAAAGTTATCAACGATAACTTCGGTATCGTAGAGGGTCTTATGACAACTGTACACGCTACAACTGCAACTCAAAAAACTGTTGACGGTCCTTCTATGAAAGACTGGAGAGGTGGTCGTGCTGCTGGTGGTAACATCATCCCATCATCAACTGGTGCTGCTAAAGCGGTAGGTAAAGTAATTCCTACTCTTAACGGTAAACTAACTGGTATGGCTTTCCGTGTTCCAACTCTTGATGTATCTGTAGTTGACCTAACTGTACGTTTGGAGAAAGCTGCAACTTACGAAGAGATTTGTGCTTGTGTTAAAGCTGCTTCTGAAGGCGAAATGGCTGGTATCCTAGGTTACACTGAGGACGCTGTTGTTTCTTCTGACTTCGTTGGCGAAGCTCGTACTTCTGTATTTGATGCAGAGGCTGGTATCGCTCTTAACGGTAACTTCGTTAAGTTGGTATCTTGGTATGACAACGAGTGGGGTTATTCTAACAAAGTTGTTGAGCTTATCTGCCACATGAACACTGTAAAGTAGTCTTTTAGATCTTTATAGATTCTTTTGGAGCTTCCTTCCTTTTTGGGTTGGGAGCTCTTTTTTTGTTTGGGGTGGGGTTATTTTAGAAGATATGGATTGTTCTCGGGCGGCTGTCGGTGTGACACGTAAGCCTTCAGGGTTACGGGGCTCCGGGCGTGTGGGAGCCGTCCGCCCCGTAGAGAATTTCCACGAGGAAAATCTCCGCTGCCGCAATTGAACCGTTTTGCCCCCAAAGAGATTGATTGTTCTGGGACGCTACGGGTATTTTCTGGGACGTTGCTGGGTCGTGTACTACTTTAGTAGTGTGGTGCTTGGGGCGTTTCATTAGAACGCCCCGCAGCAAATCCCTCAATGCAAAAAAAAAGGCAACTCCAAAATGAAGTTGCCCCATAATTATCTAAAGGAAGATTATCCCAACATAAATCTAGTTCTTGAAAAAACGATTATATAGTCCCTCAAATACCTGACCATGACGAGCCTCATCCTTGCACATCTCATGAACAGTGTCATGAATAGCATCCAATCCGAGCTCCTTAGCACGAGTAGCAATACGCTTCTTATCTGCACAAGCACCATTCTCAGCATCCATACGTGCTTTAAGATTAGCCTTAGTATCAGAAACAACCTCGCCTAGCAACTCAGCAAATTTTGAAGCATGTTCTGCCTCCTCAATAGCAATACGCTTATAAGCCTCAGCCACCTCAGGGTAACCCTCACGATCAGCCTGACGACTCATAGCAAGATACATACCAACCTCGGTACATTCGCCCATAAAGTGTGCTTGAAGACCTTCGAGTACCTCAGCATCAACGCCTTTAGCAACGCCCAAACGGTGCTCATCAGCCCAAGCCAATTTTTCACCATTCTCGATTAGCTCTTTAAATTTATCAGCTCCTTGTTTACATAGTGGGCAAGCCTCAGGTGCAGTTTCTCCAGTGTGTACATGACCGCAAACGGTACAAATCCATTTCTTTTCCATAGTGTTTTAATTTTAATGTAGTGTGTTTATTTAGTGTGTTTGTCTTTTCTTTGTGTTTGCTTTGCATTGTTTGCAAATTCCCGTGAGGAAAATATCCTTGGTGAGCACAGTATGTTGGGTCACCAGCGATTCTAGTTTTTTGGCGAATTTACCATTCAGCTCAATATCTTCGATCTTCTTGCAGATCTGGCACTGAAAATGACCGTGCGGTTCGATTATCCCATCGAATCGTTTCTCTGTTGCGTCGATTGTCAGAGCCTTGATTGCACCATTAGCCGAAAGGAGATTCAGTGTGTTATAGACCGTAGCCTTCGAGAGCGTAGGCATCTTTGGCGACAGAGTATTATATACCATCTCGGCTGTGGGATGGTTTCTAACGGTCATCAGATACTTCATTATTGCTATCCTCTGGTGCGAGGGTTTAATCTGGAAGTCATTTAGTCTTTGAGCTGTATTTTCTATTGCTGTCATTACTGTTCTCTTTTAGAATCATTACAAAGATAGAATATTTCTTTTTAACTACAAAATATATTTTTCACCTTCTATCTCTCTGTTTGCTTTAACTCTTTAATTAACTGTGCTTTATCCTCTAAAATAAATTTAGAATAATTCTAAATCCTCTAAAATAATCTACTATTTTTACTGTATTCTAACACTACATTGATCGCTCTCACTCAACTCAACAGAGTGAGCAGTGATCTGATTGTCGCCCATGTTGAGCGTCACATCATTCCACAAAAAAGTACCATAACCATCATTGTAAACCACGCCCAATGATTGACCATTTACAATCAATTCGACCGCCGGACAGTTCGAGAAGATCTTTATCTGCTGCACTGGGTTGTCACGCTCGATCCAACTTCCTTGGGCAATATGCACAAACATATCATCACTATTCCAGTTTGCTTTATAATAGTAGAAAGCATCTTTTTTGATTAGTCGATCGAAAGTGACCAACCCTAGGTCGCTAATTCCACGACGTTGACCATTGCGAAGCGACGATACGCCATAGTCGAACATCGAATTGATAAATGTACCCCAGAAATATTTCCCTTGATCTATGATCTTCCAATAACACTCGTGGAAATGGGTTTGCCAACATTCAGGGTGCCAATAAGAGTTTACCACAGGACGTACCAACTGGTCGGTATGTTGATAGTTCGAGCCTCCTGCGCCATACTCCGAAAGTCCAACCTTCAGCTCTGGCCAGTTGCGTCGCAACGACTTAGCCCAAACCTCAATATCACCAGGAGCACCCGACTCCCATCCCAAGGTTTGGTTAAAGCCAATTAGCTCACTCAAGAAATTCAGCTCTCCATCTTGGTTACTAGCCGCCACCGTTGTTCTCGAAGGGTCTAGCTCCTTGCAATATTCCACCAAATCTCTGATATATATTTTGGGATCATCGCCTCGCTGAGACAACTCATTGAACATACCCCACCAAAGAATAGAAGGGTGGTTATAGAGTTGAGTTACCATCTCTTTGAGTTGCTCTCGTCCGTTATCCATAAACTGCTCTGAATCTATGAACCCTTTACCTCGTATTCCCCCCGAACCAACAAAAGGAATCTCGCTCCAAACCATAATTCCAGCCTTGTCGCACAGCTCAATAAAGTAAGCATCCTGAGGGTAATAGGTCAGGCGAACAGCATTAACCCCCATCTCACGCATCAACTCAATATCTCGCTGATGATTGACCGGATATATAGCATTGGCAAGTATAGCATTGTCTTGATGGCGAGTAACACCCCTAATCTGAAGAACCGAACCATTGAGCATAAACTCATTATCGGCATTCACCTGCCAATATCTCAATCCAAAGTTTTCGCTTATGCTATCGGTAGTAACATCATCGACAATAGTGATAAGCGAGGCACGATAGAGGTATGGGTTCTGGGTTGAGTTCCAAAGATTAGGATCTGCAATCGAAAATTCGGTTGATAACTTCTGGTCGGATTGCGAATTTTGTTTGAGCTTTTTGGTTTGATGGTCGATCATCTCGCCCATATTATCATAGATAGCAAACATAACCTCGGTCTCTTTGAGGGGTTCGACGGTCACGGTAGCCTCTAGCTTTACTTTGGCATAACGCTCCGAGCTTATGGTTGTGGTGACAAACAACCCATCGGTAGCACACTCCTCCATCGAGATATGGGTTTTTGGAGTGACGATTAGCTCAACATCACGGTATATCCCTCCGTAGACATTAAATTGCCCCACAAGAGGCATAGTATTGAGATCGAGAGCATTGTTTACACGAGCCCAGATATAGTTTGTCCCCTGACTAAGCAGATGGGTAATATCCCAACCAAAGGCAGTATAGCCCCCATTATGTTCGCCAAGGTATTGAGAGTTGATAAACATTGTAGTTTTCTGATTAGCACCCCTAAAGCGAAGGAATACTTTTTTGTCTAGCCACTCTTTTGGCACTTCGATCTTTTTGACATAGTTGCCCACTCCCCTATAATAGTCGCTATCACCCGATAGGGCATCGTAGTTCCACGTATGGGGCAGATTGACGGTTATCGCTTGGCTTTGATTTGTTCCTTCTCGTGTGAAGTCCCACTCTTGGTTAAGGTTTATCACTTCTCTTTGGGCGTTGGACTCTGTGATGCCGAGCATAGTGATAATTACAATTAGAAACTTGCGTATCATGGTTTTGTGTGTTGTTAATGGGTGAATTTTGGTTCACTTATATTGGTGTAAAAGTAATTATTTTTGTTGGATTTTCCAATATTTTTCGGTGCTGATAATTGCCTGATTTCTTGGCGATCCCTGTTTTTTTGCTCTTGGTTCGCAACTATTCGCCTTGTTAGGGGGTTAAGTTATCATTATTTTGTATTAATTATGTGACTATTTATTTGATTATATTATTATATTTTGTAATTTTACCCTTTGAATATTGACTGCTAATGGCTGGGGGATAAAGGCTCCGCCTCTGTCATTGAGCGTTATTCACAAAAACTATTTCGTGAGCCTAAACCTTTTAACACTTTAATATCATGGGTTTCTTTGCTGTATTGATCGGTTTGCTTCCAATCATTGCGCTATGGGTAATTTTTTCTAAAGCAGGTCGTCCAGGTTGGGCTGCTATTATCCCTATCTACAATCTTATCACTATGTTGCAGGTTGCTGGTAAACCTGTTTGGTGGTTCTTTTTGTTCCTTGTTCCTATCGTAAATATTGTATTTATGATTATGATGATTCATGGGATTTCTAAGAACTTCGGAAAGGATCTCGGATTTACTTTGGGTCTGATCTTCTTGCCTTTTATCTTTATGTTGATTTTGGCTTTCGGGTCGGCTAAATATGTTCCTGTTCAGGAATAATTATCGGCTGACTCTCGTTACTATTTTTGGGCTTGGTGTTTTTCTGTTAGGGATTTGTCTCTTTAGATTGAGCACCGAGCCTTTTTTTTGATTTTATCTTTATGACTAAAAAAGAACGCTACGAAGGTATTAGCAAATGGTTTGCCATGGAAAACCCTAATGCCGATACCGAACTTCATTATACTACCACTTGGAGCCTTTTGGTGGCTGTTATGCTTTCGGCTCAGTGTACCGACAAGCGAGTTAATATGGTTACTCCTTCGTTGATGGCACGTTATCCTTCTCCGGTGGCGATGGCTTCTTCTTCGGCCGAGGAAATTTTTGGTTATATTCGTTCGATCTCTTATCCCAATTCTAAGGCTTCTCATTTGTTTACTACCTCCCAGATTTTGTGTCGGGATTTTGGGGGTGAGGTACCTTCTTCACGTGCGGGTTTGGAGTCTTTGGCTGGTGTTGGTCGCAAGACTGCTAATGTTATGTTGTCGGTGGCTTTTGGCGAGGTTGCTATGGCTGTTGACACTCATGTGTTTCGGGTTTCACGTCGTATTGGTCTTTCTCGGGGGACTACACCCGAGGCTGTTGAGCGTGATTTGTTGCGAGGTTTTCGGGGGGCAGATATGGCACGTGCACATCATTGGTTGATTTTGCATGGTCGTTATGTTTGTTTGGCACGTACTCCACGGTGTGGGGATTGTGGTATTTCTGGTTTTTGCAAACATTTTTCGAGTTGTTCGGCTCGATAGCTCTTTTTGGGGAGCTAAAGTAGCACATGACCCAGAAAGAGTCCCAGAAAAGACCCGATCGTCCCAGAACAATCCACATCTTCGGGATAGAATCATCCAAATTGCGACAGCGGATTTTTCGCAAGAAAAAATCTACGGGGCGGACGGCTCCCCCCGTCGAGCGCCCCGTACTACTAAAGTAGCACGTGTCACCCCGACAGCCGTCCGAGAACGTACATAACCTCTGATATAGGAGACTCAAAAGAGACCATTGCAAAACGAAAGTTTTGCTCCGTGTTCAGAGATCGTTGATAGGTGGATGAGATTTTGAAGATGGCGGAGGGGGATCTGAAGGAGCATACTTCAGGTATGTGACTGAAGAGCACACTACGTTATCTTTAAAATATCGCCGCCTTGCAACGGTCTCTAAAAAAAGTGCCGTAAACTCCCTATCCAGAGAGCCTACGGCACAAAATATAGCTAAAATAGCCTAACGAAAAATTAAGACCACTTAACCAAAGCCATATCCATACGGTGTGGCAATAGCGAATTTTTAGGGTAAATACGAGTAGCAATCTCAAAAGATCCTATCGTCTGTGGAATAGAATTCAGACGATACTTAGCCAATGAACCCTCCTGACTAACAAACTCATACTGCTGAGTGTTCTTGATTACCTTACGACCATGTTTGTCATTGGTAACAACAACCAACTCAACCCCAATATCCTCTGGATTCAATCCTGCAATATCAACCACTGCATCCAAATTGTATGAACGACCTAGCAGAATAGCCTCCTTAACAATGTCATATTGGCGTAGATCCACCAAACGTACATTGTCCCATTGACTAGAGATGCGACGTTTCCATGAGGCGATCTTACGTGCCATCTCGTAGTTTTTCTCTGCCATCTTGGTGTGACGCTCAAATAGTGGATTGTAGAAACGATCTTCGTAGTCTTGCATCATACGGTTGGTAGTAAAGTTCGATGCCACATCGGCGATACAACTTTTGACAGTCTCCATCCATCCGTGAGAGTAGTCATAGCCCTCTTCTTTGTCGTAGTACAATGGTGCGATTTGATCTTCGATGGTCGAGTAAACCAATTCGGCATCCAACTCGTCTTGGTAGCGTTGGTCGTCGAAGCTGCGCTCTTGTGGAAGCATCCAACCTGCACCTTTTTTGTAACCTTCGACCCACCAGCCATCAAGAACCGAGAAGTGCATTACACCGTTCATCGTAGCTTTTTCGCCCGAAGTACCCGAAGCCTCTAGTGGACGTGTTGGGGTGTTCATCCAGATGTCGACACCCTGTACTAGGCGACGTGCAACCTCCATATCGTAGTTTTGCAAGAAGACGATCTTACCTACGAATTGAGGATATTTCGATACCTCTACGATACGTTTGATTAGATCCTGACCTGCTTTGTCTGCTGGGTGAGCTTTTCCGGCAAATAGGAACTGCACTGGGCGTTCTGGGTGGTTGACAATTGCGTTTAGACGCTCTAGGTTGGTAAATAGCAGGTGTGCACGTTTGTAGGTTGCAAAGCGACGTGCAAAACCGATGGTCAGGGTTTTTGGATTCAGCTGCTCTTGAACTTGTACCAATTGGCTTGGCGAGTCGAACTTGAAGTCGTGTGGATTGGCTACACGAGCTTTTACGAAGTCGATAAGGCGAGTTTTGAGTACCATACGCTCATTCCATAGCTCTTGGTCAGAGATATTATGAACTTTGTCCCATAGCTCTTTTGAGTAGTCTGATTTGCCGAAAGCCTCACCAAAGTTACGGCTATAAAGTGCAATAAGGTTCGATGCAGTCCATGTTGGGTAGTGAACACCGTTTGTCACATAACCGATATGCAACTCATCTGGCATATAACCTGGCCACATGTGACCAAGAATATCTTTTGATACCTCGCCGTGCAACCAGCTCACACCGTTTACCTCTTGCGATAGGTTGGCTGCCAATACCGACATTGAGAATTTCTCACCGTGATCGTGTGGATTGGTTTTACCTAGGTTGATAAATTGCTCCCATGTGATTTTCAGACGATCAGGATAGTGACCCATATATTGGCGGATAACTCCTTCGTCGAATGCGTCGTGACCTGCCGGTACTGGAGTGTGGGTGGTAAATAGCGATGAGCTACGTACTGCTTCCAACGCCTCCGAGAAGCTCATATTGTATTGATCCTCGAAGTTTAGGATGCGCTCCAAACCGATAAATGCTGCGTGACCTTCGTTGCAGTGGTAAATATCGCTCTTGATACCCAGTGTATTGAGGGTGCGAATACCACCAATACCCAAAAGGAACTCTTGTTTCATGCGGTTATCCCAGTCACCACCATAAAGGTGATGGGTGATCGAGCGATCCTCCTCTAGGTTTTGGTCGTGGTCGGTGTCTAGTAGGTATAGCTCTGTGCGACCCACGTCACAACGCCATACACGAGCGATCACCTTGCGACCTGGGAAATTAACAGTCGTTGTAACCCACTCTCCCTCTTCGTTACGCAAAGGCCAGATAGGCAATTTGTCGAAGTTCTGAGGCTCATAACCAGCCTCCTGCTCTCCTTGAGCCGAAAGACGCTGGGTGAAATAACCGTAGCGATAGAGTAGACCCACTGCTGTTAGAGGTACATTCTTGTCTGATGCCTCTTTGATGTAGTCACCAGCCAGAATACCCAAACCTCCCGAGTAGATCTTGAGCGAGGCGTGTAGACCATATTCCATCGAGAAATAGGCGATACGTGGATGTTGCTCGGTGTTTTTCTGTGACATATAGTTACAGAAATTGTCATAAACGGCATTCATGCGAGAGACGAAATCGGCATCTTCGCCCAACTCGTTCAATCGCTGAAGATCCAAAGAGTCAAGAAGTGCAATAGGATTACGCTCGAAACCAAGCCACGCCTTAGGATCAATAGATTCAAAGAGGCGAATAGCATCCATGTTCCAGCACCACCATAGGTTTTTGCTTAGGGCATCAAGTGGTTTTAGGTTGTCGGGCATCACACGTTCGACCA
>JAWXTL010000007.1:0-17144 GCA_044433565.1 Rikenellaceae bacterium
ACCTTCGTGCGCAGATTGGGGAGGACAAAGTGGTGCTTGGTCTTTCGGGCGGTGTTGACTCTTCGGTGGCGGCTGAGCTTTTGCATCGTGCTATTGGCGACCAGCTGGTTTGTATCTTTGTGGATATGGGTCTTTTGCGTGGTGGCGAATATCAAGAGGTGTTGGATAGTTATAAGACTATGGGTCTTAATGTGATTGGTGTGGATGCTGGGGCTAAGTTCCTTGGCGATCTAAAAGGCATTACCGATCCAGAGGCTAAACGTAAATCAATTGGTAAGAACTTTATTGAGGTGTTCGACCAAGAGGCTCAGAAACTTACCGAAGTTAAGTGGTTGGCTCAGGGCACTATCTATCCTGATGTTATTGAGTCGGTTTCGGTTGGAGGTCCTTCGGTGACTATCAAATCGCACCACAACGTGGGCGGTTTGCCAGAGAAGATGAATCTCAAGATTGTTGAACCGCTTCGTTTGTTGTTCAAGGATGAGGTTCGTCGTATTGGACGTGCTATGCAGGTGCCAGAGAAGATCCTTTCTCGCCATCCATTCCCCGGACCTGGGCTTGGTATCCGTATCTTGGGTGAGGTGACCCCCGAGAAGGTTGCTATTCTTCAAGCGGCCGATAAGATTTTTATCGACGGTCTGAAAGAGGCTGGTCTTTATGATGATGTATGGCAGGCGGGTGTTATGTTGCTTCCTGTGCAGAGCGTAGGAGTTATGGGCGATGAGCGTACCTATGAGAATTGTGTTGCTCTACGTGCTGTAACCTCGACCGATGGTATGACAGCTGACTGGGTGCACCTTCCTTATGAGTTCCTTGCTAAAACATCAAACGAGATAATAAACAAGGTGCGGGGTATCAATCGGGTAGTCTATGACATCTCGTCGAAACCACCAGCAACAATTGAATGGGAATAATCCGTCATTCAGAGCTATTTAAAATATATTAAGTCAGATTATTGCCAAATTCCACTACTAGCGTATGGTCTTTGGCAATAATTGTAAAGAGAGAAAACTAAAACCAAACTATATTATTATGATGAAGAAATTAGCCTTGCTTATGCCCCTCACCGCACTGATGGTAGCGTGTGGAGGCAGTGCCCAACAAGCACAGACACAACAACAAGCTCTTCAGGAGTACAATTGTATGAAACTCGATACCACTTCGGCGGTCACCTATGTAGATTATGCTGCGGAGATCAAAGGCGAAGTGATGGTTGACATTTTGCCACGTGTGACTGGCTATATAAGTCAGATTTGTGTTGCCGAAGGTAGTACGGTCAAAAAAGGCGATGTGCTTTTTAGAATAGATCAACAAGACCTGTTGCAGAGTGTAAACTCGGCAAAGGCACTCGCTGAGGCGGCTAAGGCTCAGGCGGCAACGGCTGAACTTTCGGTTAAGAAGCTGACTCCTTTGGTCGAAAAAGGGATCGTTTCGGAGTATGAGCTAGAGGATGCAAAGAGCAGTTATGAGGCAGCTCATGCCAACTATCGTGCTCAGGTTTCTTTGATGCGTACTGCTCAGGTGAATCTTTCGTATGCTACAATCACTGCTCCTATGTCGGGTACGGTGGGTCGTATTGAGGTTCGTGCAGGGTCGTTGGTTAGCCCTTCGTCGGTCTCTGCGCTCACGACCATTGCCCAAGATACAGATATTGCAGCCTATTTCTCGATGGACGAACGTTCGATGATGGATCTTATTGGCAGTCGCAATATCAAAGAGGCAGTGGATAGCATGGCAAGTGTTGAGTTGATTATGGCAAATGGTCGTATCTATGACAAGCTAGGTACTTTGGAGTTGGCAAGTGGTCAGATCGACCAAAGTACTGGTTCGGTACAGCTCAAAGCTAATTTCGACAATCAAGACAATATTCTTCGTTCGGGAAGTGCAGGTGTAATCCGCATCAATGACTACAACAACGGAGTAATACTCGTTCCACAATCGGCAACCTATGAGGTTCTCGATCGTCGTATGGTCTATACCGTATCGAGCGACAGTGCCAAGATCGCCTCACGTGAGATTACCTATATCGGATCGCAGGGGTCGAATTTTATCGTAACAGGCGGTCTAACAAAAGGCGAAACAATCCTCTTGGAGGGTCTCGATTTTGTTCGTGAGGGGACAAAGATCTCTCCGAAATTTGCATCACAAACCAAGTAATACACTATCGCTATGGTTGAAAAATTCTTACAAAGACCCGTACTAGCTACCGTCTTTTCTATTTTGATATTTTTGGTGGGTCTGCTAGGACTTGCCTCTTTGCCTATCACTCAGTTTCCGGAGATTGCTCCACCGATGATTCAGGTTACGACCAACTATATTGGTGCTAACTCCGAGGTTGTTCTAAAGAGTGTGATTGCTCCACTCGAAGAGCAGATCAATGGTGTGGAGAATATGGATTATATGGTCTCGACTGCCTCGAACGATGGTTCGGCAACGATCAAGATCTATTTTACACTAGGGACAAATGCCGATATGGCTTCGGTGAATGTTCAGAGCCGTGTTTCGGCAGCCACTAGTAAATTGCCTTCGAGTGTGACCTCTTATGGTATTACCACCGAGAAGAGTTTTAACTCGATGCTTTTGATGGTCTCGTTATATAGCGAGAATCCAGCTTTCGACGAAACGGCACTTCAGAACTACGCCAAGATCAATGTCTATCCCGAATTACAGAGGGTTAGTGGTGTTGGTCGTGTTTCGATTTTTGGTGCTCGTGACTTTTCGATGCGTATTTGGTTGGAGCCTGAGCGTTTGGTTGCCTATGGTTTGAATCCTTCGGATGTCATTTCGGCTATTAGTGAGCAGAACATCGAGGCTGCACCTGGTAAGTTTGGTGATAATACGGGTTCGGAATTTACCTATACGATCAAATATGCTGGTAAATTTACTCAACCTTCGGAGTATGAGAATATTGTTATCAAGGCTCTTTCGGATGGTCGCATGCTCAAGATCAAGGATGTGGCTCGTGTCGAATTGGGGGCTTTTGACTACTCGGTATCTACGACCGAAAACGGTCATTCGGCTATGGCTCTTGCGGTCTATCAGATGGCAGGGACTAATGCTCGTCAGATCGTAAATGATATTAAAGCGACTCTTGAGGAGTGTTCGACTCAGTTTCCTGATGGGGTGAAGTATAGCGTACCTTATGATACTAATAAGTTTTTGGAGGCTTCGATCGAGCAGGTGGTACACACCTTTATCGAGGCGTTTGTTTTGGTGTTTATTGTGGTATTCGTTTTCCTTCAGGATTTCCGTTCTACGCTGATTCCGGGTATTGCTTCGCTGGTGGCGATCGTGGGTACTTTCTTCTTTTTGATGTTGTTTGGCTTTACTCTCAATATCCTTACGCTTTTTGCTTTGGTATTGGCCATTGGTATGGTGGTCGATGATGCCATAGTGGTGGTCGAGGCGGTTCACTCCAAGATGCACGAAGGGGAGACTAATGTTCGACGGGCAACCTCTTCGGCTATGAGCGAGATTACGGGCGCTATCATTTCGATCACTTTTGTGATGTCGGCGGTGTTCTTCCCTGTGACCTTTATGTCGGGCCCGACGGGGGTGTTCTATAATCAGTTTGCTATGACACTTGCCGTGGCGGTGATTATCTCGGCTCTTAATGCCTTGACTTTGAGTCCTGTGCTTTGTATCTTGTTTATCAAACCTCCCAAAGAGCATGGTGAACAAAAGAAACGTTCGCTAAGCCCTATGAAGAAATTCCATAAGGCGTTCAATACAGGATTCGATGCCTTGACCTCAAAATATCGTCGCACGGTGGGCTTCTTGATCCGTCGCAAAGGGATCACAGCCCTAGCGTTGGCTATTTTTGGAATTGGTACTTATTGGTTTATCTCGGTCACCCCAACAGGCTTTATCCCAACCGAAGACCAAGGAATCATCTTTATGGATGTACAGCTTCCGGTGGGTGCTGCACGTGAGCGCACCGACAAGGTGATGGCTCGAATCGAAGAGGCCTCCAAAGAGGTTTCGGTGATTACTGACCGTCTGTTTATCAGTGGTGTTTCGCTGTTGAGTGGTGTGAATGGTGGATCGTATGGTTTGGGTGTGTTGTCTCTCAAAGATTGGAGCGAAAGACCTGACACCTCGTCGGATGATGTGATTGCCCAGCTCACTCAGCTCACTAGCGATATAAAAGATGCCAAGTTGCTATTCTTTGTGCCACCAACCGTATCGGGTTTTGGTACGGCCGATGGTGTCGAGATGCGTGTCCAAGACCGTACGGCAGCAGGAGATATGACCAAATTCTATCAGGTGTTGACTCAGTTTATTATTGACCTGAACAAGCAGCCCGAGGTGCTCTATGCTGTCTCGTCTTTTAGCGTCAACTTCCCACAATATAGCTTTACGGTGGATGTTGATAAGTGTAAGTTGATGGGCGTAAATGTTTCGGATCTATTTACTACGCTTCAGGTCTATTATGGTTCGGCTCAGGCTTCGGACTTCAACCGTTTTAGTAAATACTATCGTGTGATGGTGCAGTCGATCCCTACGGATCGTAAAGACGAAAGCTCATTGTCGAAGATGATGGTGCGCAATACTAGTGGCGATATGGTGCCTATTACCTCGGTGGTCGATTTCACTCCAACTCTGGGGCCTCAAACTATCGACCGTTTCAACCTGTTTGTCTCGGCCACTATCAACGGTGGGGCGAAGCCTGGTTTTTCGACGGGTGATGTGATTGCTGCTGTGACTCGGGTCTCGAATGAGAGTTTGCCACAGGGCTATACTGTCGAATATTCGGGTATGACACGTGAGGAGATCAAATCGGGTGGTCAATCTACCTTTATCTTTGTCCTTTGTTTTGTCTTTGTCTATTTGATCCTAGCGGCACAATATGAGAGCTACATTCTGCCTTGGGCGGTGATGATCTCGCTGATTATTGGTCTGTTTGGTGTCTACTTCTTTGTTTGGGTCACAGGTCTGGATAATAATATCTATGTGCAAGTAGCACTGATTATGTTGATCGGTCTATTGGCAAAGAATGGTATCCTGATCGTGGAGTTTGCTCTGCAACGTCGCTCCCACGGTCTCTCGATTGCCCGAGCAGCCAAAGAGGGAGCAGTGGCACGTCTGCGACCAATCCTTATGACCTCGTTCGCATTTATCTTTGGTATGATACCACTGATCCGTGCCTCGGGAGCAGGAGCCAACGGTAACGTTTCGATTGGTGTGGCAGCAGCCGGTGGTATGTTGGTTGGTACGCTATTCGGAGTATTCTTTATTCCAGTGCTCTTTGCCGTCTTCCGCCATATCGACGAGCGAGTATCGCCATCGAAAGTGCCAGTTATCACAAGTGAACCAACAAAAGAATAAAAAAAGAACTATGAGAAATATATTAAAATCTAGTGGACTGCTTCTGCTGAGTGCTGTGGTGCTTAGTAGTTGCGTGGTCAAGGGTTATCAATCCCCAAAATCGGACTACTCGAACCAAGATCTCTATCAGAGTGTCGAGCTAGGGACTGATAGTATTGGTGTCGAGGCTATTGCTTGGGATACATTCTTTGGCGATACAATTCTTCAGCGTTATATCAAGATTGTTTTGGATAACAATCATGATATGCTATCGGCTGCCAAGAGCATCGAGATTGCTTATGCTCAATTGCGCTCTTCTCGTGCCTCACTAGCCCCTACGGTGGGGCCTGCTTCACTGGCTTGGGGTGGTTTGGCTCAAGAGAATCAGAAGTTTAGCTCTTCGCTTGACCTTTCGTTGTCGACAAGTTGGGAGGTGGATATTTGGGGTAAGCTAAGCTCTGGAAAAAGAGCAGCACAAGCCTCACTGATGGCTTCGGCCGAGGGGGTTCAGGCCTTGCAGACTAGCTTGATTGCCCAGATGGCTACGGCCTATTATCAGCTTATTGCTTTGGATATGCAGCGTGCGGTTGCTCTTCAGACTATTAAGAATCGTCAGGAGTATGTCGATACTGTGCGTTTGATGAAGGTTGCAGGTCGCACCAATGAGGTTGCTGTTCAACAGGCAGTAGCTACTTTGAGTACGGCTCAGGGTTATTTGCCTCAGATCGAGTTGTCGATTATCCAGACCGAGAATACTATGGTCTCTTTGATGGGTTTGGCAACCACCAATATCTCTCGTGCTAAGAGCATTGATTATGAGGCTTTGGGTTCTATTTTGGAGGTTGGTTTACCCACTCAGGTCTTGTCTCGTCGTCCTGATGTTCGAGCTTCGGAGCAGCAATATCGGGCGGCTTTTGAGCTTTATAATGTCTCTCGGGCGGCTATGTATCCTTCTTTGAATTTGTCGGCTACGGGTAGTGTTTCGGATCTTTTGGATGCACATACTCTCTCTTTATCTCTTTTGGGTGGGCTTACTCAGCCGATATTCAATGGACGTGCTTTGCGTACTCAGAAGGAGGTGGCCGATTTGGAGCAACAACAGGCTTTGATCTCTTTCCAGCAGACGCTTTTGGATGCGGCTATCGAGGTTCGCAATGCTTTGGCATCACGTGAGAAGAGTTGGGAATTGGTACAGGCGCAGTCTCGTGAGTTTGTTGCATATCGCAAGGCTTATGAGTTTTCGTTTGATTTGTTTATGAGTGGTTATGCCACTTATCTTGATGTTTTGACTGCACAGACTGGTGTTTTCGATAGCGAATTGGATTTGATTAGTTGTTATTTGTCTAATATTCTTGCGGCTATTGAGCTTTACCGAGCTGTTGGTGGTGGTAGTGATGGTATTTTTGGACAGGCTCAGGTGATCGATGAGGCACGCTTGTCTCGTGAGGCATATCAGGCGGAGCAGAAGGCTTTGCGTCGATCGAAATAGGTTGTTGCAGTTTGTTTCGAGAGGGGTGCTTTGGTTGTTTTTCGACTGAGGTACCTCTCTTTTTTTGTGAGGAAATGGAATGTTCTCGGACGGCTGTCGGTGTGGCTCGTGCTACGAAATAGTACGGGGCTCCCGACGGGGGGAGCCGTCCGCCCCGTAGAGATTTCCCTTCGCTAGAAGGGAAATCTCCGCTGCCGCATTCTCAATATTATCATTCCCGAAGACATTGATTGTTCTGGGACGCTCGGGTATTTTCTGGGACTCTTGCTGGGTCATGTGCTACTTTAGTAGTGCATGGTTCGGGGAGTGTGGGATCGTCCGCCCTGCTGACTTTTCTGGCGAAAAGTCTGGCTATCGCATTCGGAAATTCCTCTACCTAAAGCTATACAATTTTATTTATTTGGCTTACAGATATTATATTTGTACCTTTGTTAGAGTCAATAAAATAAACAAAACGCTTTTATCCCTATGAAAAAACTAGCCCTAATACTCCCTTCACTCTTTGTTATCCCCATGTCTCAGGCTCAGCAGACAAATACACAACCCAATGTCGTTCTTATTATGTGCGACGATTTGGGGTGGGGCGATGTGGGATTTAATGGGAACGAGGTAATCCAGACTCCTAATCTTGATGGTATGGCCTCTCGTGGGATGAAGTTTAACCGCTTCTATACGGGCTGCTCGGTTAGTTCTCCCACTCGGGCTAGTGTTCTTACGGGTCGTAATCCTTATCGCATGGGGGTGTTTGATGCTAATGCAGGGATCTTGCGTGAGGAGGAGGTCACTATCTCTGAATTGTTGCAAGGTGAGGGCTATGCCACTGGTCATTTTGGTAAATGGCACTTAGGCTCGTTGACCCACACCCAAACAGATGCCAATCGAGGTCGTGAAGGTAACGTTGCGGAGTATAATCCCCCCTCTGGTCATGGCTATGATGATGCCTTTGTTGCCGAATCGAAAGTGCCAACTTGGGATCCGATGAAAAAACCGCTTAATGCTAATACCACAGGATGGAATGCACTGGGCGAGGATGAACCTTTTGTGCACTACGGCACTCACTATTGGGATATAGATGGAAATGTGGTGAGCGATAATCTCGATGGCGACAATAGCCGTGTGATTATGGATCGAGTCTTGCCATTTATCGAACGTAGTCTCCAGAGCGAGAAGCCTTTTCTGGCGGTGGTTTGGTTTCATACTCCCCATAAGCCTTGTGTGGCTGGGGAGCAATATGCCCAGATGTATGAGGGATATAACGAAGATTTTCGCAACTATGCTGGATGTATCACGGCAATGGACGATCAAGTGGGGCGGCTTCAACAATTTTTGGAGCAGCAAGGGGTCGATGATAATACTATGATTTGGTTTTGCAGCGATAATGGGCCTGAGGAGTGTAGCGAAAATGGTGGCGGGGTGACAGGCGGTTTCCGTGAGCGCAAACGCAGTCTGCACGAAGGTGGAGTGCGAGTACCAGCGTTTGTGGTATGGGGCGATCGGATTGCCCAGGGGGGCGAGACCGATTTTCCGGCCATAACAAGCGATTACCTTCCTTCGATTATGAGTGCCATAGGGATCAGCAGCTCGAAAGCTCCCTACCTGCTCGATGGAGTAGACCTGATGGATGTGGTGCGAGGAAATGAGATGATGCGCAACAAACCAATGGTCACCTGTTATGGTAACCGAACCTCATATACCGATGATCGCTATAAAATAATCTTCAAAGGCGAGGTCATGGAGTGCTACGATCTGATCGAAGATCCTTTTGAAAAAACGCCCCTAAAAGAAATTCCGCAGCTAAACGAAAAACTAGACTACCTCCAAGCCACACTAGAGAGCTATCAAAAGAGCTTCGAGGGCGCAGAATACGGAACCGCCTCCTGCGAGAAACTGCCACAAAAATGGAATGCAAAACAAACCCGAGATTACCAGAAATACAAAAACTAACGAGTGGGGCTAATTTCCAAATATATTAGCTACCTTTGTCGTTAGAAAAACATAGTGAAGAGTAAAACATTAAAAATATAAACAGCGAAAATGAAACTAGGAACTGTATTATCGCCAATTGGTCAAAAGGCACTTATTTGTGGCTCAGGAGAATTAGGAAAAGAGGTGGCTATTGCGCTTCAACGTTATGGTGTCGAGGTGATAGCTCTCGATAAATACGAGAACGCTCCAGCTATGCAGGTGGCTCACCGATCGTATGTGGTGTCGATGCTCGACGGAGAGTCACTGCGCAAGATTATCGAGCAAGAGAAGCCAGATTATGTTATCCCCGAGGTCGAAGCTATTGCCACTTCGGAGCTTATTGCCCTCGAAAAAGAGGGGTATAATATTGTGCCAAAGGCCGAGGCTACCTATCTCACTATGAATCGTGAGGGGATTCGCACTTTGGTTGCCGAGCAGTTGGGGGTTAAGACCTCTCCTTATCGTTTTGTCTCGACATTCGAGGAGTTTGAGGGGGCTATCTCTGAGATTGGTTTTCCGGCGGTGGTCAAGCCTATTATGAGCTCTTCGGGGCATGGGCAGTCGGTTGTTCGTTCCCAGGAGGATATTGAGCAGAGTTGGCAGATTTCGCAAGAGGGCGGTCGTGCAGGAGCAGGACGTGTTATTGTCGAGGGGTTTGTTGATTTTGACTATGAGATTACTTTGCTTACGGTGCGTCATATCAATGGCACTACGTTCCTTGACCCTATTGGTCACCGTCAAGAGGGTGGCGACTATCAAGAGTCATGGCAGCCACAGCCGATGTCGGCGGTGGCACTTGAGCGCAGTCGTGAGATTGCAGAGAAAGTGACCGAGGCTCTTGGGGGGCGTGGTATCTTTGGGGTTGAGTTGTTTATCAAGGGCGATGATGTTATCTTTTCGGAGGTTTCTCCACGTCCTCATGATACGGGTATGGTTACTATGATTTCTCAGGATCTTTCGCAATTTGAGCTTCATGTACGTGCTATATTGGGGTTGCCTATTCCTGAGTTTTCGATTCTTGCCCCTTCGGCATCCAAGGCGGTTGTGGTCGAGGGAAATAGCGATCAGGTTTATATTGGGGGGTTGGATCAGGTTTTGGCCGAGGCTGATACTAAGCTTCGTATTTTTGGTAAGCCACGAGTTGAGGGTCATCGTCGTTTTGGGGTGCTTTTGGCTCGTAGTTCTAGTGTCGAAGGTGCAGTAGAGAAGGTGAAGAGTATGTATGACAAGTTGGAGATTGAAGTACTTTAGTCTCTACCATATTTGTCAAGGTAATAAATCCCAATTGCGCTCTCCCACAGAATCCCTGCACTACTAAAGTAGCACATGACCCAGCAGAGTCCCAGCAGAGTCCCAGAGAGTCCCAGAAAAATCAATCTCTTCTGGGCAAAAATCTCTACGGGGCGGACGGCTCCCCCCGTCGGGAGCCCCGTAACCCTAAAGGCTTACGAGCCACACCGACAGCCGTCCGAGAACACGCCATGTCTTCAGAGATAGAATCTTTTCACTCGTCTGCCCACCCTCCCCAAAAAGTTTTTATTGGACAACCACAAAAAATGATTACCTTTGCTGTAATAGTTATTTGCAAAACCAATCGCACAAGAAAACAAAAACAATGTTAGAAAGCATAGAGCAATTGCTCCAACAAATAAATAGTTTCAAAGCAGAAAACCTCGCTCAAGTAGAGGAGTTTCGTGTGGCAATGCTAGGTAAAAAAGGTGCTGTAACAGCTCTGTTCGACCAATTTCGTGCCCTAGCTCCACAAGAGAAAAAAGCCCTAGGCTCTGCTGTGAACTCTCTCAAAACAGCGGCAATGGATCGTGTCAATGCTATGAAAGAGGAGCTAGAGTCGCAAAGCGATGAGGGACAAGGCGCAGCCGATTTCGACCCTACTCGCCCTGCTTCGGGGATGAAAATCGGGACTCGCCACCCAATCTCGTTGGTTCGTAATCAGATCGTAAATATATTCCATAAGATAGGTTATGTCACAGCCGATGGTCCCGAGATCGAGGATGATTGGCATGTGTTTGGTGCTTTGAACTTTCCGCCAGAACACCCTGCTCGTGATATGCAAGATACCTTCTTTGTTGATAAAAATGGCGAGAATGATATTCTGCTTCGCACTCACACCAGCTCGATACAGGTTCGTGCTATGCAGCACCAAAAACCGCCGATCCGTGTAATTTGCCCTGGTCGTGTGTTTCGTAACGAGGCGATCTCTTATCGTGCACACTGCATTTTCCACCAAATCGAAGGGCTTTATATCGACGAAGGCGTTAGCTTTGCCGATCTGAAACAAACTATCGAATATTTCGCAAAAGAGTGCTTCGGCGAGAAATCAAAAATCCGCCTACGTCCAAGCTACTTCCCATTTACCGAGCCTTCGGCCGAGGTCGATGTCTCGTGTAATCTGTGTGGAGGCAAGGGGTGTAATGTATGTAAATATACAGGATGGCTAGAGATTATGGGTGCTGGAATGGTCGACCCAAATGTACTGGAGGCGTGTGGTATTGATTCCAAAAAATACAGCGGCTTTGCCTTTGGTATGGGTGTTGAGCGTATAACCATGCTTCGCTATGGCGTGAAGGATTTGCGTTTGTATTTCGAGAACGACGTTCGTTTCTTGGAGCAATTCCGTCCAATATTCTAGGGGGGCGTACTTTTGTACTCCCTGTAATAAGGCCACGTAGTTCAATGGATAGAATATCAGATTCCGGTTCTGACGATATGGGTTCGAATCCCATCGAGGTCACATTTTTCATATAACACAGCCCAAATAAGATGTTAAAACGTGCAATTAGTGGTGCGATATTGGTGGCTTTTATGCTGCTGATGATTCTCCTTTCTTCTCAAACTTATCTTTTGCTTTGGATCATTCTTGCCTCTTTGACCCTTGTGGAGTTCTTCTCTTTGATGGCAAAGCATGGTGCTAAATTCAATGGGGCACGAGTGTTGGTGACTATTCTTGGGGCTATTTATATCTTTGGCTCTTATTCTTTGTTGGCTTTTGGATTTGGTGATAGCCAGGCTAGTGGGATGTTGATTGTTTCGGTTTTGACTTTGATTTGGTCTAATGATGTTGGGGCTTATCTTTTTGGGATGAGTTTTGGTCGGCATAAGATGGCGCCTCGTATTTCTCCTAAGAAGACTTGGGAGGGCTTTTTTGGTGGTTTGATTTCGGCTGTTGGGGTTGCTATTCTTTGGCAGGTTTTTTACTGGGGGGATGCTTCTGCTTCTTCTTTGCCTTTGGATTATCTGTTTTTTGGTGGTTTGGGCTTGGTTTCTGGATTGGGTGCTGTTTTGGGTGATTTGTTGGAGAGTGCTTTTAAGCGTCGTTTGCAGATTAAGGATTCGGGTCGTATTATTCCGGGTCATGGGGGTATGTTGGATCGTTTTGATGCTTTGTTGATGGCAGCTCCTTTGGTTTGGCTATATATTTTGATTATTATTTAGTTCATTCTGGGCGAAACTTTGGGCAAAAAAATTGGTCGATTGATCTTTTTTTCAGAAAGCCCCCACGAGAGTCCTGCACTACTAAAGTAGCACAAGACCCAGCAGAGTCCCAGAAAATACCCGAGTGTCCCAGAAAAATCAACATCTTTTAAGGTAATATTCCGAATTGCGATAGCGAGAATTTCCGTAAGGAAATTCAGCAGGGCGGACGCTCCCCCACGGGAGCCCTGCACTTCTAACGAAGCACAGGTCGCCCGAGCGTCCGAGAACATTCCCACCATCCGCAGTAGTGAAACGCCCTTAAAGTGCTGCTAAGTCACTCTAAGGGCGTTCTGTCGCTTCTGAGAAATCTACCTAAAATCGCCATCCAGCGGTGATCGAAAATGAAGAATTTGTACCCTTCATATATGTCAAATATTGATCCTTCTTCATAATACTATTAACGCTAATCTCATATCGTGCATCAAGCATCAACCCACAACGAAAAGTATAACTCATACCCATAGGAATAGCCAAATCAACAGGGCGTACATCATCCCACATACTTACGGTCGATGCTGGGGAATCTGCATCCCCCTCATTCTCAAACTTAGCTTGTACCTTAAACCCTGTTTGGAATCCCACATTCAAAGAAAGTCCCTCTGCAACATAAAAATGTGCCATAATGGGAACATTGATATAGTTGAGCAAAAACTTATTCTCGCTCTCAACATAAGAATAATCGGCTATGTAATCGGCTGGTATCTCTTCGTCGAAAGTGGTTTTGGCACCTTTTTCGGAGTAGAGTGCTTCGATTGAGATTCCCATCCAATCGTTGATGTGATATTCGGCAAACATACCAGCTGTGAATCCCACTCTGGTCGATGGGGTCATTAGTTCGGTGGCTACTATGCTTGAGAGGTTCATACCTGCTTTGGGGCCGAAGGTCCATCTTGGGTATTCTTGTGCTTGGGTTTGGTTGATGAACATTGCCGATAGTATCGACATAAGTAGTAATTTTTTCATTGTATCTATATTTTATTGGTTTGAATGTGGATTTTACAAATATCAAGCCAAAAATAGATAGTCATTCTCCGAGGGTGGCGACCACGGGAGATCGAAAGATTTTTGTCATAGACTTTTTGTTCTCGCCCCCCACATGACAAAAAAAACCTTGTCGATAACTCGACAAGGTTTCGGGGGGCGCAAAGCATTTTATACTATGAGAAGGAATTTCCGAATGCGGTAGCGGAGATTTTGCCGCAAGGTAAAATCTCTACGGGGCGGACGGCTCCCCCCGTCGGGAGCCCCGTAAACCCGATGGCTTTACGAGTCACCTCGACAGCCGTCCGAGAACATTCCATATCTTTGAGGATAGAATCTTTTCAATCTTCCGACCGCCATTGAGCCGCTCTCTTGGGTGGGGATTATAAAATGATGACTGACTATTTTGAGAAAATCTCAACAACAGCATCAGCGGCTACTGCAAAATCTTTGGTTTGAGCCGATCCCGCAGCATCTGTGTAGTTCACTGTTAGGTCTCCTTCTGGGAGATACAATACCAAGTAATCATTCATATCGGCATTTGCTCCTTTGGTTGTTCCCACAGCAACAATATCGCCTTTTGCGTTGGTGATCTTAATATCTCCTGCCAAACGATCGGCCGAGGTGTACGAACCAGACTTAGGCTCTACGTACATTTTGAATGCCACTGCAGTACCATTCTTAGCCTCTGCTTTTTGTGCATTGTATAGGTCGATATAGAAGTCGGTTACCACTACACCTGGAACCTCTGTGCTACGACGATCCCAAACCATTGGGAAGTGCTGACCGTCGGGTTGAGTTTTCCATGATGTTGCATACATACCATAGATAGGATCGCTCTTGTCTGCTTTTCCGGCACGCTCCAAGAACCATGAGTGGTTCAGAGCCTCGTTAGGGTAGTACTCGGTGAAATACCACTGACCATCAATCCATACCTCGCTCCAGTTGTGGTTGCCCTCACGAGTTACCCAAAGTGGAGTACCTGCAATACGAGAAGGGATACCCATGGCTCGGAATACGTCGGTTAGGATAATCGACAGACCGCTACATGATGCCATGCTGATCTCCATACTCTCGCGTGGTGATTGGTTTGGGCGTTTACGTTTGGTGTTATATTCGACTCCAACAAGATCCTTGACCATCTTGTTGATTGTGTCGATCGCAACACGAATATCGGTTACATCTTTCACAAGTGGGTAGAATAGCTCCCAGAACATTTCACGCCATGGTTCACGAGTTTCGTCCATCGAAGCGTAAGGCAGCACGTCGTTGAAGAAGATGCTATCTGGCAACGCCTTAGTCCAAGGGAAGGTTTCACGAGCCTTATAAGCCCACGCCACCTCTTCGAGAAGAAATTCGGCGGTCAGAGTCTCTTTGTCGCTCTGTGGCATATACTCAATCAAAAATGCCATACCCTCTTTTTGCTCTTTTGGTGCTTTTTTGAGTGCTTTGGTTAGTTCGGGGTTTTGTTTTGATGGTGCGGCATTGCTAACGCCAATCATCAATGATAGTAGTGAGATGAGGAAAATTTTCATTACTTTGAAGGTTTATTTATATTTTGTTGTATTAATTTTTCTCAAAAGTAGTGAAAATTTTTCTTATTATAATATTTTGCCCTTGATTTTTCTGGTGAAAAATCCGCTATCGCAATTCGGATTTATTACCTTAATAAGAGATTGATTGTTCTGGGACGACTGGGTCTTTTCTGGGACTCTTGCTGGGTCATGGGCTTTGAAAGAGTGCAGGGATCCCGGGGGGTGTCCGCCCTGCTGACTTTTCTGTCAGGAAAATGTTCGCTGTCGAAATCGGTTTTTTACCCCTAAAATATCGCCAATATAATGTTTTCAATCCCCAAATAACTACCTTTGTCGCTCAAAAACTAAATAAAACGATGAAAAACAATCACAAAGAACAGGTCTCCCTCTGGAATCGAAATCTATCGTTGGTGGTCGTAGCGGCCTTTATGCAGTCAATAGCATTCTTTATGCTTATGCCTATTATCGCCAAATATGCTATGGATCGCTTCGAGGCTACCGCTTCGATGGCTGGTGTTGTGGTCTCGGTTTATATTATTTCGGCTTTGATTGTCCGCCCTTTTTCGGGCTACTTGGCCGATAAATACCATCGAAAACGACTCTATTTGTTGACCTTTATCCTCTTTACCCTCTTCTGCTATGGATATACTATGGCGGTAACTATCCCTTTGCTTATTATGTTGCGTATTTTGCTGGGTGGCACTTTTTCGGTGATGACCACCTCTGGAAACACCCTAGCTATTGACTTTATGCCTTCGGCTCGACGTGGCGAGGGGATTGGTTATATGGGTGCCTTTACGGTGTTGGCAATGGCGGTGGGCCCTATGTTGGGTCTCTATCTGATCGAGTCTCACTCCTATGATGCTGTCTTTGTAGCGGCAGGAAGCTTCGCTTTGATTGGGGTGTTATGCGTTACGTATGTCAAGAATCAACATCGCCCAACGCTCAATCATCCTCCTATTTCGCTCGATCGCTTTGTGCTCAAAAAGGGGTTGAGTATTGCTCTGGTAATGCTCCTGCTGAGTTTTCCGTATGGAACTATTATGGCCTATACTCCTCTATTTCTTCAGGAATTTGGACTGGATGTCGTGGCGGCAAACTTCTTCCTCTATTTTGCTATTGGGGTGGTGATCTCACGATTGGTGACGGGAAAGTTGCTTAACCGTGGATTGCATCATACGATTTTGGTTGTGGCTATGCCTCTTATTGCTGTTGGTTTCTATATCTTTGCCTTTGCCAATAGCAACGAGATCTTCCCCTTCTGCTCGGTGCTTTTGGGACTAAGTTATGGGTCGGTAATGCCTTCGATCCAATCTATGATTATCAATCTGGCGCACCACAACAGGCGAGGAACTGCCAACTCAACCTACTATATTGCACTGGATATGGGTTCGGGACTTGGGATGTTGATGGGCGGTACAATAGCTCACCTCACGAGCTACCAAACACTAGTGCTAATCTCGATCGTGATCGTCTCGCTGACCTACACTGCCTACCTATTATATATAGGTGGACACTACAAGAAAATTCTCGAAAAATTCGTCGCAAACCCCACCAAAGAATAGGTAAAGGGCTTGTTTTCAATAGCTCTAAATTTTGGAAAGCGTAAAAATAGTGCAAAAATAATCTTGTAGTTAGCAAAAAAATTATACCTTTGTCTTATGTGACCTAAGTTTAGACCTTAATTAATTAGATAAATATAATGACAGTTGACAAAAAAATTCTCGACCTACAAGCTCGTACCGAAAGAGTAATGGTCGGTGGCGGAGAAGAGGCTATCAAGAAGCAAAAGGCCCTTGGTAAACTAACCGCAAGAGAGCGTATTGATGCTCTATTAGATAACGGAAGTTTTCACGAATTTGATATGTTCATTCGCCACTCGGCTACCGAATTTGGTATGCAAAAGAGAGAGTTGGCGGGTGATGGTGTTGTGGTAGGTACAGGTACTATTGATGGACGCTCGGTGGCTATTTATGCTCAGGATTTCACCGTTTTTGGTGGTTCGTTGGGTTTGAGCCATGCTCGTAAGATTACAAAAGTGATGGACTATGCTCTTCAGAATCGCATTCCTTGCATTGGTATCAATGACTCGGGTGGAGCACGTATCCAAGAGGGTGTGAATGCTCTGGCCGGTTATGGCGAGATATTCTATCGTAATACTATGGCTTCGGGGGTTATTCCTCAGTTGTCGGTGATCTTGGGGCCTTGTGCCGGAGGTGCTGTTTATTCTCCAGCTTTGACCGACTATGTGTTTATGGTCGACAAGACATCGAAGATGTTTATTACGGGCCCAGAGGTTATCAAAACCGTACTAGGCGAGGAGATCACCATGGAGGAGCTTGGTGGTGCTAAGGTGCTATAATCTTTTTTCT